>CAZCAD010000185.1:0-6511 GCA_964496525.1 uncultured Flavobacteriales bacterium
TCCCAACATCACGTCATACTTGTGCTCGTGCATGATCTTTAATGCCTTAGGGTGGTATCGAGACAAATCAAAGAAAATGGACGGATGGATTGCTTTCAGGCGACTCACAACATATTTGCTAACCTCAATGATTTCCCGAATAGCATCGAGGTTCTTACTGTTAATTTCCTCGATCATAGATACATCCTCAGAATGACCGTGGATAAGACACTGCTCCACCAAATCATTCTTATCTCTCACGTGCAAATACAGCGTTTTCTTGGATATTCCCAACTGTCTGGACATCTCATCCATGGTCACACTCTTGATGCCGTACTTCATGTACACCTCCAAAGCTTGTCCAATTATCTCCCTCTTTTTCTCTTCCATGGGCGCAAAGATAACTCCTTTTTATACATTGGAAACATTTTTTGTAATAAATGTTTTCCATGTTTATCGATAAAAAGTGGCCATTCGTTGAAAACTCTTCAAAAAGGCTGTGATTTTTCTATTTACTTTTAGGACGTTGGCAAAAAAACAAAAATATTATGTTGTTTGGGAAGGACATCAGCCCGGAATCTATGATTCGTGGGATAAATGTCAAGAACAAATAAAGGGATTTCCTAAGGCAAAGTTTAAATCCTTTTCCTCAATGGAAGTTGCTCAAAAGGCATTCAAGGACCCGGATTCGGTCGTTTCCACTTCCAAAAAGAAGGCACTTTATTATGTTGTCTGGCATGGCCATCAACCGGGAATTTACACAGAATGGTCTGAGGCTCAAAAGCAATTATCCGGATTCAAAGGATCAATTTATAAGACTTTCGGAAGTAAGTCCCTGGCCGAAAAAGCATTTACAGAGCATCCCGATAAATACAAGGATGGCGATTATAAGAAAACGCAAGATCTTTCTGCTGATGAGCTCAAGAAAATAGGAGAACCTATTGAGTTGAGCCTTGCTGTCGATGCTGCTTGTAACAATAAAGGTGATTTCGAATATCAGGGAGTATGGACCTTTAGCAAGGACACTGTGTTTCGAGTCGGACCTTATAAGAAAGGATCAAATAATATCGGAGAATTCCTCGCTTTGGTTCACGCATTGGCATTTCTCAACGGACATAAGGATCCAAAAATGAAAAAAATGCCCATTTATTCGGATTCTCGAATTGCGATGAGTTGGGTTTTACGAAAGAGTTGCAGGACAAAGCAGAAACCCCCAAAAGATGTTATCAACCTGATTCAAAGAGCCGAGCTGTGGTTGAAGAAGAATTCTTATAATAATGTCGTTCTTAAATGGGAGACCAAGGTATGGGGCGAAATACCTGCGGATTTTGGTCGTAAATAAATCCATTAAATCCGTTCTTATTAGTGAGTCCTGGAGCTAATTATCAACAAATCCGGCTCATAAAACCGACATTTTACCGCCTATCAATCCGGTCCATTTTAAAAGGAAAAAATAGTGATATTTGTGGCGCTAATAAAACCTTTATGAATCGTATAAAAATCTTATCTCTGATATTACTGTTGGGACTATCCAAGTCCATGAATGCCGCTTCCCCGCCAGATGAGGGAATGTGGCTTCCTTTGTTAATCAAGGATTACAATTATGACGAGATGAAACGTTTGGGTTGTAAACTGACCGCTGAGCAAATTTACAGCGTCAATAATTCCAGTTTGAAAGACGCTATAGTTCAGCTCGGCGGATTTTGTACGGCAGAGGTAATTTCAGATAAAGGCCTGCTCCTAACGAATCACCATTGTGGTTTTGACGAGATTGCTTCATTGAGTACCGAAGAAAACAACTATTTAGACGATGGGTACTGGGCACCGGATATGAAATCTGAGCTTAGGGCAGAAGGCTTAACAGTCTCCTTTTTGCAGAGTATGGAGGATGTAACTGAGCGAATTATGAAAGCCGCTGATGCTGTAGACGAAAAAGAACGAGACATGGCCATTGAAAATGAAATGGACAAGATCGTTGAGGAGAATGAGACTGAAAATGGAAGAGTACGGGTGCAATCAATGTTCGATGGAAACGCCTATTACGTCTTTGTTTACAAAATCTACAGAGATATAAGATTCGTTGGAGCTCCCCCCTCTTCAATCGGCAAGTTTGGCGGAGATACCGACAACTGGATGTGGCCTCGTCATACGGGAGATTTTTCCATGTTCAGAATTTACGCCGGATCCGACAACGAACCTGCCGATTATAGCGAATCAAATGTTCCTTATACTCCGAAACACTCCCTTCCGGTTTCAATAAAAGGTCTAAATGATGGAGACTTCACGATGATTATGGGTTATCCCGGATCAACCGATCGCTACCTGACCTCATTTGAATTGGAAGACAGTCAGGAAAACGAAGCACCCGTTTACGTTCAGGCATTAGGAAAGAGACTGGAGCTAATGAAAGCGGAAATGGACAAATCAGAACAGGTAAAGATTGATTATGCATCCACGAGAGCACAGCTCGCTAATACGTACAAATATTTTAAGGGCCAATTAAGAGGGTTGAAAAAATTTGATCTGCTTTCTCAAAAGAAAAAGTATGAAGTAGAGTTGACTGAATGGATTGAGGCCGATGCAGATAGAAAAGCGAAATATGGAACTGTACTGAAGGATATAGAAAAAGTCTATGCCGACAAAGGCTTATCCAAGGATGCATCTTACTTTAACATGGCCGCCTTTGGCCCTGAGTTTATTGGAACCGGATTTGGCTTATGGCGTTTAAAAAATTCATTGGACGGTGGGTCTGATGACGCTGCAATTAAAGAATTGTCTGATGAAATTCTCGATGGAGCAAAAGATTCTTATGCAACCTATAATGCCTTGATGGACAGAAATATTTTGGAGGCAATGCTGAATATTTTGCAAACCGACCTGTCAGAGGGAAGAAAACTGGACCTTTTCGAAAGTGATTTTTATTTGAAGAAAGCCAAAGGATCAAATGCTCGTTTTGCCGATTTGCTTATGACCAAGTCTATTTGCACGGATTTGGGAAGACTGACGAAATTCTTAAAGAAACCATCGGCTAAAAAGATGGAGAAGGATGCCGGAATGGTCTATATGAACAGCGTCATCAGCACGTTTATTATGCAATTGAACATGGCGTCACAAGCGAGAAGTTCGAAATTAGATGAATTGAGAACGATTTACCTGCAGGCAATTAAGGAAAAAGAGAATACGAAGAATTTTTATCCTGATGCCAATTTCACAATGCGTTTGACCTACGGTACTGTTAAGAATTATGATAGCTGGGAGGGTAAACCATTTGAAACTTTTACCTGGGCGTCTCAGATTTTAGATAAATACAAAGCCGGCGATGAGGAATTTGATGTGCCTGAAAAATTGAGGACGTTGATAAAGAATAGGGACTACGGCGATTATGGGAATGCCGATGGAAATCTGGCGGTATGCTTCTTACATAATACGGATATTACCGGTGGAAACTCGGGTAGCCCTGTGATCAATGGTAATGGAGAGTTAGTGGGTTGTGCATTTGATGGCAATTGGGAATCAATGACTTCTGATTTATTTTGGCAAGATGATTATGTTCGAACAATCAGCGTTGATATTCGTTACGTTTTATTTATTATCGACAAATTTGCCGATGCAAGACATTTGGTTGATGAAATGAATGTGGTAAAATAAGACAGATGAAAAAGCCCTTCGGATTTTTGGTAATTGCACTGCTCGTCTCTTGCGAGGGTGTTGAATCCAAGATAGGAACGACCGAAGCCGAAGAGGTAGATAGGTATTTTATTTCAGTTTCTGTTGAGAACGTTGAGTATATCTCTTCCGCCAAATCAGAGAAAGACGTTGAATTTGGTGGTGATGTCTTTTCCGGTGAAGCCAATTTTGAAGTAGGGAATGGTTACCTCACCATTTACGAAGAATTTTTTGAGATCGCTGAAATGGATCCGGGCGGAACGGTAGATAAAGTCTATGAAGCCGTAATGGATATCGACGGAACAACCACCCTGGGAAAAGTCCATATAAAAGAGGTGAACAAGGGCACCGAAACTGAGGAATATACGAATTACGACATTGTCGGCAATTTTAAAAGTGATCAGGAAGACAAGGGGAGTTTCTGTCTTAGCATGCCTGTATTTAAATAACACTACTCAGGAGTCAATTTTGACAGCCCTGTCTTCGAAATATATGTGTAAGGGAAGGGTTATAAGAGTTAAAAGGTGATCCGTTAAAAGGGTTTTTGAGGTCTACACAAATGTATTTCAACCAATCACTTTTTCAACCAAGAGTCAAGAGCTAACATCTAGCTTTTAGCGTTCGGCTTTTAGCGTTTAGCGTTTAGCGTTTAGCGTTTAGCTTTTAGCTTCCAGCTACCCAAATTCAAAATTTCAAACCAAACATTCTCTCCGCGCCTCTGCTTCTTTGCGGTCTTTGCGTGAAATCCCAAATCTCAAACCTGCCAGCCCACTTCGCAGCGAGGCGAGCCCGGTAACAAAACGAATAACATTCTGCGTGCTGGTGGATAACAATGTTTTAGCCTGCTGAGTAGTAACAAATAAATTGAGGGGTATTATTCCCAAACTTTTGATTAAGATTTTTTAACTTGTGGCACGATTAAAATCTATTCCGATGAAAGCAAACTTACTCTTTTCGCTATTCGCAGTTGTTTTGATGATTTCTTGTTCTAAGGATGCAGGTCTTGGGGGCACTTCCAGTATTTCGGGAACAGTTACAAAAAAAAACGTGACAATTCCTTCTCGTGAAGTAACTGAGATAATTTGCCAAAATGCAGTTTGGGATCCGGGTTCAAACTATTTTTTATTGAATACACCTGCTGGTCAAACCGATTATTACATGTGGTTTACACTCGGTGGAGCAGGAGTTAATCCTAACTTAACTGGTAGAACGGCAATTTTAGTTGACGTTGACCCGCTCGATGATAACACAATTGTTGCTAGCAAAGTAAAGACAGGTATTGTTACAGGAGCCGGGATTGATTTTTCGGTCGTTCAGAGCAATGATGTTCTAACAATTACAAACGTAGACCTAGGATACGTTGTTGATTTTGATGATTGGAGTACTCCATTTAGTTACGATGTTAAGGAACAAGGAGAATCTTATACTGAAGGAAATGAGGAAGCAGCAGTTGACGAACGTGTCTATATTATTTACGGATCGGACGTAATATACGGCGACGACTTTAGAACCGACTTTAATGGTAATTACCGATTCGCCGGACTAGCCAAAGGCAGCTACATAATTTACTGTCATACCAAAGACCCCGATACCGGTGAAATTATGGATGAACGGATAGGAGTAACCATCAACTCGGGTGGAAACGAAATTGTTGCTGAAGACATTAACATTCTTTGGTAAGTCGCCTGGTCCTTCCATTGTCGCTGAGATTTTTTATCTTGCACCAGCTTAAAAAATCGCGTTCAATGAAAGCATCATTCTTACTAATTGCCCTTACACCCATTCTATTTTTTTCTTGTAGCAAAACGGAAGGCCCCGGTGGCAATGGAATCGTTCAAGGAAATGTGATGAAGCAGGATCTGACCGTTGCTAGAGCTGAGATCGTTGAGCTGACAATTACTGATTTTGGCCTTGAACACGGAGAGTATTTCCTATTGAATACTCCCAGTGGGCAAACGAATTATTACATCTATTTTAAGTTCGATACCAGCCCCGGTTCCGGTGATCCGGGTTTTTCCGGTCGAATCGGAATTCAAGTTATTTTTAATGTCGCGGATGATAATGTGAGCATCGCTACTCTGGTGAAAGCCGGAATTGAAACTGACGCCGGTGCTGATTTTACCGTCATTCAGGAGAATGACTTACTGACTGTTACTTGTATCGATTTGGGTTATGTAATTGATTCTGACAACGGAACAACACCTTTTGACTTTGACCTGAGTCAAAACGGGGTAACACAAAATACTGCCTCCTCAGAAGTTGCTGATGATGAAAAGGTTTATCTTATCTATGGCAGCAACACAGTGTATGGTGAGACCACAAGGACAGGTGGAGATGGTGTTTATCAATTCTCCGGATTAACGAAGGGGAGTTATATGATCTATGTTGTTTCTGAAGATCCGACAAACGGACAGGCGGTTCAAGAACAGGTGGCTGTTACTGTAGGCAAGGGTTCTGACGTTATTTGGGCTGACGATATAACCATTCTTTATTAATAGTCTTGAAGAGAGCCCCGTTTCTTTTCCAAAATCCGGAATTACATCTTAAAACAAACTATGAAATTGCTTTTATTCATTATTGCTCTTTCAAGTGGTATTGCCCATTCTCACATACGGACGAACAGTCTGACGACCCTCCGGTCGTCGTATTTTCCATTTCTACAACAGCAGGGGGTTGATGTGAGTTATGGCGAAATTATTAATCAGATAAAGAGCGATAGAAAAACCCTGAGGACAAATTATGAAGCGGGCACTGTTTCACTCGATTCATGTCGAGAATATTTTCTTGATCGTTTTGAACACTTCGTTTTCCCACAATGGATAGGAACCCCATGGGATTATAACGGTTACACCAACGCTCCGGGAAA
>CAZCAD010000186.1:0-868 GCA_964496525.1 uncultured Flavobacteriales bacterium
TTCCGATAAAATAGCTGCTGAGTAAATTGCTGCTACTGATAAGAAAGTTGCTGAAAATAATGGAGCGTATACGGCAGCGGCGAACGAGATGAAAACAGCCGATGCTAAAAAAGCTGATGAGGCCAAGGCTGTGGCCGATGAGTCCGACTCCGCCAAGGCTTCGTCGGATAAAAAAGAAGCTGATAAAAAAGAGGAATTGAAAGTTGCTGCGAAAGACGCTAAAATTGCGATAGCTGAAGCAACAAAAACCGAGACAAAGCAAGATAAGAATATATTCAAGACTCAAGATAAAACTGATGCCAAGGCTGAAGAAACGAAAGTGGATTCAAAAGATGAAGCAAAAACGACAATAATTGGCAAAGACACAAAAGCGGACGATAAGAAGGAGATGAAAGCTTCTGAAAAATACAAGAAGCCGAAACCGGAGAAAAAAGAGAAAAAGAAACGTCGTGTTATGCCATGGATTATTCTTCTCATCATCCTTGGTGGCGGAGCGGCTGCAGGCTGGTACTATCAGGACGACTTAAAGGAATTCTTATTCACAGGGGTTAATGAGGAAGAAGGAACAGACGAAACGACCGGTGAAGGAACAGATGAGGGGACTGATGAAGCAACAGACGAAGGGACAGATGAAGCAACAGACGAAATCACGGACAACATTGGTGAAGGTGCCGGTGATGGCACGGGTGAAGGCACAGGTGACGGCACAGGTGATGGAGCCGGTGACGGTTCAGGCAACAGGACTGTCGGTGGAACGGATGATGGAACTGCAGACCCAGTGGAAGAAGATCCTGTAGAGGAAGATCCAGTGGAAGAAGATCCAGTAGAGGAAGATCCAGTAGAAGAAGATCCCATAGTTGACAACAGT
>CAZCAD010000186.1:901-6449 GCA_964496525.1 uncultured Flavobacteriales bacterium
ATGCTTTTGGAGAAAAGAGCAATGCAGAGAAGTATGTTTCTAAAATGAATTCTGAAGGTTATTCTGCTAAAATTCTAGGACGATTTGACAATCTGTACCTGGTAGCAATAAAATCCTTTGATTCCAGAGCCTCCGCCAATTCGGGACTAAGCGGGGTGAGTGCTGAAGGAGCTTGGGTGTTTAAGTATCCCAGGTAGGTAGACCCATTGATCGTGATTCTGTCCGCCTTGCGCCTCCGCTAAAGCTATGGCGACACGCGGAAGGCGGATATGAATCCTTTACCTTTATCCAGATGTTCACTAATCCATTGACGACCTTGACCACTTTTTAATTGTTTTTCACGATGAAGAGCCTCTTTTTTCGAACCATAAAACTCAACATGAACAACTGTCCATGGACGAAATCGCCTTGTGTATCCTTTTCGCCCATTATTATGCCAGAAGATTCTTTGAATTAATCCTTCAGAAAAACCGATGTATATCTTATCGGATGATTCTGACCAAAGTATGTAAACAATAAAATCCATAAAAAAAAACAGGTAAATCTCCCGAAATACCTGTCCTTATTGAGTGGCGAGAGGGAGAATTGAACTCCCGTCCGCCTTAGGCGGATATGAATCCCCTCTCAACATCCAATTTTGTGGCGAGAGGGAGAATTGAACTCCCGACCTCAGGGTTATGAATCCTGCGCTCTAACCACCTGAGCTACCTCGCCGCAATTCGGAACCTGCCTGTCTGGAAGGCAGGCGCAAATATAAATTATTTTTATAAAAACAATGCTTCTTCCACCCTTTCCTATTTGGATTTTATGCCTTAATCAAATCAATTCAAACTCAACCCTAAAATTACCGGCTCTGTGGTTTTTTTTAGTATATTTCAGCGGTTATAAAGAATAAAGCAAAAGCATGTCTGAGAAAGTGAAATATGAGATGGAGATTGAGATAAAATCGTCAACTACAGTTCTATTCAACATGATTAGTACGCCAAGTGGATTAAGCGAATGGTTTGCAGATGACGTGAATATCAAAGACGATATTTTCAGCTTTTTCTGGGACGGTGCAACCGAAGACGCCAAACTTCTTTCCAAAAGAAAAGGCGAGTCCGTCAAATTTCAATGGATGGAAGATGTGGAAGAAGGATTGAAGACCTATTTCGAAATGGCAATTAAGGTCGATGATTTGACCAACGATGTTGCCCTGATCATAACCGACTTTGCCGACGCGGACGAAATGGATGAGTCTAAGCTCCTTTGGCGAAATCAGGTTGCAGAACTTAAGATGACCATTGGTTCTTAGCTTCCATTTACAAATCAGTATTTTTAATTTGTCATGCCCCTATATTCTGCTTAGAATCATCGGTACCACTCAGCTCTCCCAAATTTCCGACACCTCTGCGCTCAAACCGAAACTACCAGCAAGCCCGCCACCAAGAGTCTTTTGTACTATGTCTCCCGCCACCCGTCTTCCATCATTTTCACTACTTTTGAGCAAATACTAAAGGTTAGCCTCAATCGTTAACTAACACATGAAGCGCTTACATTTCTTCATCATTCGATCCTTTATCGGTCCCTTCATCATTACTTTCAGTATCGCCATGTTCTTCCTGATCATGCAATTCCTGTGGAAGTACATCGACGACTTCATGGGTAAGGGTTTGGAGATGACCACCATGTTCGAGCTTCTGTTTTACATTTCAGCTACTTTAATTCCCCTCGCCCTGCCACTGGCAGTCTTATTCTCTTCAATCATGACCTTTGGGAATTTAGCGGAACACAACGAGTTAACGGCCTTAAAGTCTTCGGGAATGTCATTATTCAAGGTCATGCGTCCAATGCTGATTTTCATCCTTTTCCTTAGTGTGGGGGCATTTTATTTCACAAATTATATCCTACCACTGGCCAACCTTAAATCACGAACGCTAATTTTTAATATTCAGGAAAAGAAACCCACTTTCGGTCTAACGCCAAATGTGTTCTATAATGATATTACCGGCTATTCCATTCGGGTCGATGCGAAGAATGATAATACAGGGGAGTTGGAGGGAGTGCTGATTTATGAAAACAATATGCATACGGGCGGAAAGGCTATTAAAGCAAAGCGTGGCGAAATGCTGAAATCTGAGAATGAGCGATACCTTCTTCTAAAATTGGAAAATGGGACGATGTACGAACAAATTGGTTCAGAGAAATTTCAAAGCGCAAGATATCCCTATCAAAAGTCGTATTTCTCAGAAGCCATTATGAAGTTCGATATGAGCGAATTTCAAATGCACGAAGAAAGCGAGGACCTATTTCGACGAGAATATGAAATGATGAATTTTCAGCAGTTGGATTATGCCCTGGATTCTCTCTATTTAAAAGGAGACACGGTTCATATGCAATTTGAAACTGCCGTTCTTAATCGTTTCGTCATTCTCGACAGCATCTTTATGAATGCGCCGCCAACGGTTGATTCCATTCCGGACGCCAATGGTGTAATTCAGGAATTCGCCGAAGTGGATACCCTGATCTATCTCGATTCCCTGCACTCAACGGAACTTAACGTGGCCATGGTTGCCGCCCAAACCAACATTCGAAATGCCAAAGACATTACTTATACTTCTGTCATCATCCATAACGCCATGGAATCGACATACGTTGATTATAAATCTGCCTGGCACAAAAAGTTTACGCTCTCATTCGCGATAATTGTCCTGTTTTTTATCGGAGCTCCTTTGGGTGCAATCGTGAAAAAAGGTGGACTCGGAACACCACTTGTCTTTGCGACGCTCTTTTTTCTTTTATACTATATCTTGACAATTACCGGTGAGAATATGGTCGAATCTGAAGTGATTTCAGCCGGCTGGGGGATGTGGCTCAGCTCCCTGGTGCTGACACCACTCTGTATTTTCTTAACATACAAGGCCGCGAACGATTCAGCCCTTTTTGATCTTGAAGCCTACAAACGATTTTTTAGTAAATTCAAGCGCTAATTATTCCTCGAATGAAAGTACTTCAGCTATGTAACAAGCCTCCCAGACCTATGGTGGATGGAGGATGCATAGCGATGAACACAATTGCGACCGGTTTACTTGATCGAGACATTGACCTTAAGATATTGACGGCGAGTACCGAAAAGCATCCCTTTCTTGAGGATCAAATTTCTGACGATTTTAAATCAAGTACAAATATCGAAAGCATATTTCTTGACACGCGTGTGAATATTATCGACGCTTTCTCAGCACTGGTAACTTCAGATTCATATAATGTCAGTCGTTTCTTCTCGCCGGACTTTGACAAAAGGTTAATTGAACTTCTTGGAGAAGAAAACTACGACATTGTCCATCTGGAAAGTCTGTTTATGACGCCATATATAGCTACAATTCGCAAATTTTCAGAAGCGAAGATTGTCCTGAGAAGCCATAATCTCGAACACTTAATTTGGGAGCGATTGGCAAATTCAACCGGCAATAAAGCGAAACGCCTGTATTTAAAACATCTGGCCACCAAGCTTAAACAGTACGAGGAAAAAACAATTAATGAGGTGGACGGTATTGCGGCCATTAGTTTTGAAGACACTAATCGATACGAAAGGCTTGAATGTAAGGTTCCGATTATCACGGTTCCATTTGGAATCACTTTATCAAAATATCCTGTTGAAACCAAAGTATCTGAAGGCATCAGTTTGTTTCACATCGGGGCCATGAACTGGACACCAAATAAAGAGGCCATCAATTGGTTTTTAGATGAGATTTGGACAGATGTATCTCAAATGGATACAAAACTCCACCTGGCCGGACGGGAAATGCCGGAGTACATCAACAGTCAGGCTTCGAATAAATTAATCATTGACGGTGAAGTTGAAAGTGCTGTGAATTTTATGAATTCGCACGACATTATGGTTGTTCCTTTACTCTCCGGAAGCGGAATGCGGATTAAAATAATCGAGGCGATGGCCCTGGCAAAAACTGTCATTTCTACTACAGTTGGTGCTGAAGGAATAGACTGTGATAATGGTGAAAACATCCTTATTGCAGACTCAAAAGAGGAATTCGTCGACACTATTTCTCGCTTATTAAGCGATCCGGGAGAGATAAAAAGAATTGGTCAGAACGCAAGAAACTTAATCGAAAAGAAATACGCCAATCGCAAAATCATTAGCAATTTACTGAGCTTTTTTGAGGAGGTATGAAATGAGCATAAACTTTTTTAGACATACAATACCGTCAGGGATGGTTAAAAGAAGTTTATGTGAAAGCGAAATGATTACTGAATGCGTAGAAGTTTTTATTCTCTCTTCAAGAAAAATAAAAATTTCGTCTAGATGAAACTGTTGATTCTCTTATCACGATTCCCATATCCTTTGGAAAAAGGAGATAAATTGCGCGCCTACCATCAAATTCGTGAGCTTTCTAAAAACCATGAAATCTTTTTGCACTGCCTGTCTGATGAAAAGGTAAAAACCGACTGGAAAAGTGAGCTGGAGCAGTATTGTGTTGAGCTACATGTACATGAGCTAAATAAGTTTCTCATCTACTTTAATACAGCCTCACAACTTTTTACGAATAAACCATATCAGGTCGGATACTTCTATCAGCGACGGATACAGAAGAAAATCAACGCCAACATCCGCAAAATTCAGCCCGATCATATTTACTGCCAGCTTATACGCACCACTGAATACGTCAAGAATTTTCATGGGATTAAAAAGACCTTGGACTACATGGATGCCTTGGGCAAAGGAATGGAGAGACGGGCTGAAATCAGGAAGGGATTGAAAAAGAAATTGCTGTCGATCGAAGGAAAGAGATTGAGCGAATATGAAAACAGAATCTTTGATTATTTCGATGCTCATACGATCATTTCAGAACAGGATCGGGCTTTCATAGGTCATCCCCAAAATGAGGAGATAGTTGTAGTTGAAAATGGCATTTCGGCCAAGTTTTTTGATTTTAACGAAAAGATAGAAAAGGATCATGAGATTGTTTTTAATGGGAATATGAACTATCCGCCAAACATTGAGTGTGCGGAGTTTTTGGTCCGGAAAGTAATTCCTCTTCTTTATGAAGGTTTGAAAGATTCCAAGGTTTTATTATCCGGTGCTAATCCCCATGAGCGCATTAAAAAATTAGGAAACAATCCAAAAGTAAATGTAACCGGCTGGGTTGAAGATATCAGGTATAGCTATTGCCGGGGCCGGGTCTTCGCAGCTCCGATGTTCATCGGAACGGGTCTGCAGAATAAATTGCTTGAAGCCATGGCTTTGGGACTTCCGTGCATAACCACACCACTGGTTAATAATGCCCTTAATGCGCCAGACGGGGTAGCCATTCTAATTGCCTCAAATGAGAACGAATTTGCCGTCAAAATTCAAAAATTGCTGACAGATAGTGACTTTGCCGCCAAGATTGCTGAAAATGGGCGTGAATTCGTCCGTAGTCGCTACAGTTGGAAAGATACAGTTATTCGACTCAACGACATTCTTACTCAGAAAACTGGAAAAATGGCATTGTAAAGCTTTCAAAATAAGTTCACCAAATTTGATGCAGTTATTTTTTCTTTATCAAGGCAA
>CAZCAD010000187.1:0-1978 GCA_964496525.1 uncultured Flavobacteriales bacterium
GCACAGGCAAGTCCCAAAAAGAAGCCGAGCAGCCTGCCTCTCAGCAGACATTACCGCTGCTCGGTGAATCTTAATTGCTAATTCTATTTATTTCGATTATGAATCGATATCAGTTCTACTCTCGGCTGGGCAATGATTAGTTCAGAATTCTTTGCTCTTGCCATTCGAATCAAATCTTCCGGTCCCGCTTTTTCATACTCAAATACTTGTATGAATGATGTGGTTACACAATTGTTTCCGTCGATAATTTCAAGTCTATAGATTCCAACTTCCAGCTCATTGTAATCGATATATGAAGTCACTTCACCATTCAACTTCATGCAGAATGGTCCAAGCGGTGCTTCGGCTACAGGTCCTATTTCAACAAGTGAGATATCGTTTTGTGTTTGCAGGGTTTCCGGCTTCGCCTTTTCATCTGGGTCTACAATCTTAATTGGCTCGTAGAACTTGTTCCCGACTGCGTCTGTAACGTAAATGAAGTAAGTTCCGGCACTCAGGTTCACGGCTAACCGGCTGAACTGATTTGGAAACGTATTCCAATTATAACTATAGGGTGCGACACCACCGCTTGCTTCAACCAGGACAGAACCATTTGTTGCTCCTTGACAAGACGGATTGTTTAAGTGAATTATCTCGATTGATAATATATTTTCCGATTTGTTATTTGCAAAAGAGAAAGTTGTGAAAAAAAGAATTGCTGTTGCTGTGATAATAGTTTGTAACGTTTTCATGTCTGTAAATTTTAGGTCTTACTGTTGAAGTAAGACTGGTTTGTAATATTCATTTAATGTTTGAATCTGATTACAATTTACATAAATTTAGATGTGAAAGTCAATAAATTTTCGACGAACTATTTTCTTTATCTAAAAGTTTGAGGCACTTATTTTATTGGTTTTTTTGAGATTTTTTTTACTGTGCACGCATATCAATCGATTTAATTTTTATCCCTACAAATTCGACGAATCGGACTCATAAACAGATGAAATATTTCGAGGAAAACCGAGGGGTTACAAAAAAAGAATTCCCCCCGAACGATACGGAGGGAATTCCTGCCTGCCAGCAGGCAGGCGCTCAAGGGTTTGAGCTTTGGCTACCTATCTTAGGACAGTTACATGTCCCACAAACTCGTGTCGTTGCGCTCTATTATCTCGCAATAGTATCTTCCAGACATAAACGTCATCTTGCACAAGATTACCTGCATAACTTCCATCCCAGGAATCCTGGATGTTTTTCGTTTCATAAATCATCTCGCCCCATCGATTGAAAATCAGGAATTCATAGCCATCAGGCATGACGTTGGTCATTATCGGTTTAAAGTCGTTGTTGAAACTATTCCCATCAGGGGTAAACGCGTTTGGAACGTAAATCAAGAAGTCTCCTATGACCACGACAGTGTGAATGACGGTGTCGGTGCATCCATTGTAATCGATGATGATTTCCATCACCTCGTACTCTCCCGTCTCTTCGAAGACCCATGTTGGACGCTCTTCATTTGAAAAGAAGTTCCCTTCCATGTACCATTCCCAGTACTCAGGATTTCCCTTTGATATGTCAATGAACTCGGTCAGTTCTGCTTGAATTGCCGTGTCAGGATTATAGTAGAAATCGGCGTCTGGACCATCATAGACGGTCAATCCAATGAGATCTGAGAAGCTGAAGGTACATCCGTTTTCAAATGTCAGATTTAGTACCGCATTCACGTTGCCACTTCCTTCAAATTCAATCATTGGATTTAGATCAGCGTAGTTCTCCGAATCGATATCCCAATTGTAATCTGTGATCGCCCATTCATAATCGAGCATATCAAACTGAAAGACCACGTTAACCACGTCGCAACCAACGGTTCCTGCTCCTGTAACGGTCACCATCGGTGGCATGTAAACATTTATCAGCACCGCGACGGACAGTTCTTCTCCGCAAACGTTTCTGATTGTCACGGTATATTCTGTTACTCCCTCAGGAGATACATTGTGAGGGC
>CAZCAD010000187.1:1992-6413 GCA_964496525.1 uncultured Flavobacteriales bacterium
TAAGATCTGAAGGATCCCACCACAGATCGGTGATATAAGTCATGTCGTCAACCTCTGCCATAACAACAGCATCGGCACCAAGACAGACGGTGTCCTCGCTTGCGGTCAAAGTCAAATTCGCAGGATCGATTGCGATTGGCTCAACCGTAATTGTGTCGTAAATCGGGGGACATCCATAATCTGAGATCAGATCGATCGAGATCACCGTAGATTCTGTGATTGTATATGTGAAGACATTTCCTTCCATAGCGAAAACATCATTCACATACCAGTTGTAATCGTAGAGGTTGTTAACATCGTTTGTCAGAACAATAAATGTCACAATATCGCCGGGACAAATGACCGTGTCATATTCTATTTCTGCTATCACCTTAGCGTACTCGATAATCTGAATCACCTCAGTGGTCTCACATCCGTTGGCATCAGTGGCGATAACAGTATAAGCTCCACTTACCAATCCGCTAACCGTGTCAGTTGTCTCGCCTAATTCGACCCAAAGGATCTCGTAGCCGGGAGTTCCTCCGGAAGGTGTAGCGACAGCCACTCCGGCACTATCTCCAAAACACAAGATGTTGCTTAATACTTCTGTAGTTATTACAAGTTCCGGCGGTTGATTGACAGGTACATTGATTGAAGTTTCACATCCATTGGCATCAGTAACAGTAACAACATAGACACCGTAGCCAAGATCTGATGCGGCTGCCGTGAGCTGAACCGGAACGGTGTTCCAAGAATAATTGTACGGGGCCGTTCCACCTGAGCCAATCACTTCAGCTGAACCATTTTCATCTCCAAAGCATAATGGATTTACTGAACTAACCGCACTAAGAACCAGCTCCGGCAGTTCATCAATCGTAACGCCAATTACTTCAATACATCCATTTGCATCAGTAATTATTACGGTATAATTGCCGGCACTTAAGTCCGTCAAAATGTTTGAATCTGGGCATGCGCAGGACCAGTCATAAGAAAAAGGTGCGGTGCCTCCGGTCATATTCACAATTACGGTGCCGTCTGCACCTCCTGCGCAACTAACAGGTGTCTGTCCTCCAATAGATGCAGTTCCTGTCACCTCGTCCGGGATAAAAACAGAGCCCGTAGCAACGCAACCATTTTCATCCGTGACTGTTACAGTAACAGTTCCACTCGACAATCCCGTAGCGACATCACTGTCTCCACTTTCGGGATCCCAAACAAAAGTGAGGTCTCCGATTCCCCCGCTTACATCCGCAAATGCGGATCCATTTTGATCGCTACACGTTTCTTCCGTCACAACTACCACATCGACTGTAAATGGATCGGGCTCTGTGATTGTAACAACAATTGTGGCCAGACATCCATTCGCGTCTGTCACTTCAACGATGTATGTTCCAGCCGCAAGATCCGTCATGGTATTGGCATCGGGGTCCAATCCCAACCAATCAAATGTGTAGCCGCCGACTCCGCCCGAAGCCACCACAGTTGCCGAACCATCAGTTCCTCCATTACAAGAGACATTTGTTATTAAAAATATTCCGACGAGCAGCTCCGGAGGTTCATTTAAAATTGTAGACACTGTTATTTGACATCCGTTATCATCTGTAACAGTAACACTGTAAGACCCTGCTATTAAACCATTAATAGTCTGGTCCGTAGAGGCTGGGTAGAGCCAGTCGTAAGTATAAGGTGCTGTACCGCCGCTTGGATTAACTGTTATTGATCCGTCATCTCCTTCGTTACAGCTTGGTGGTGTTAGATCAAAGCTGGCCGTCAATTCATCAGGCTCGTTTATTACGAAGAAAACAGTATCAAAACATCCCAATGCATTTGTCCCCTCGACCCAATAAGAACCAATGGCAAGGCCATCGATTTCGTAGTTGATCGATCCTGTACTCCATACATAGGAATAACTTGCATCGGCAGGAGTAACACTTGCAGCTCCACTTGCTTCACCCTTACAATTTGCGTCCTCAGGAGTAACTGCGAATGTCACAACATTATCAATTGTAAATGTAAAGGTGATCGTATCTGCACAGTCGGTTCCTTTTTCTACTATCAGGGTCACCGTATAAGTTCCCGGAGTTCCATAAGTGAAGCCCGGTTCAAATACAACTGAGGAATCGGCAGGATCGCCTGTTCCAAAATCCCACCAAGAGGTGGTAAAAACGCCCGTTGAAGTGTTCAGGAAATCAACATTCAATCCATCGCAATTCGTGACGATATCGATTCCAGCTTGAAGGGGTGGCGGACAATTAAGAACGTTGAGCTGAAAATCTCTGGTGATTCTTCCTATCAAGGAGTCATCTCTATACTCATCGACAATGACACCCATTACAAACTGCCCGGCAGCCACGGGAACTCCATTGATCAATCCTGTATTGCTGATTGTAAGGCCTGGTAAAAGTCCTGGCGCAAAGTCCAGCGGATCGGTCGCTCCAAATCCTGCTTGCCAGGTAACAGGAGAGATGCTTATGTTGTTCGGTGCGCTGCCGGCAGTATATGTAATACCGGTTCCATTGAAACCGTCATAAGGGGTGTAGAAAGTATAGACTAAAGAATCCCCATCTATGTCAAAAGCTGAAAAGTCGAGATTAAGATCTTCACCCGAACATACATATACCGGTGGCATATTGTTGAATACGGGAGAAGAATTTGGTGTAATTAGTGGATTCGGCAGATAGGCGTAGTACGTTTCACGCGCTGTAAGTGGGCTTACGATATTGACAATTGTTGCATTTCTACAGCAAATGGTAAAGTACATGTGAAATCCGCCAGCACCTTCAGGCATATTTACAGTGGTTTCGTAAATTGCTTCCTCAACACAGATACCGGGATCGAATACGCAAGGTGGAATTGCCGGATCGATCACCGCGCTGGTAATGAGTGGCATATTTAAAGAGCTGGGTGTGGGAAGAGTGCCATCGTCGTAGCGCATCTCCAAATCTACAGCGGCAGGAAGCGGATATGTCCCGGGAGAACAATCGCGATATAGCTTTAACTGCAAAGTGTACTGGGTCCCTTCAATGTGAGTGTAGGTAATCCCCCCCCCAACAATATGAGTTGCACCGGCGGTGAATTTCCCAATAAAGAAGGCCGTGACCGAAAGAAGTAATACAAAAAGGAAATTCGAAATGTTGCTGAGTTTTTCTTGTTGGTCTTTGTCAGTTTTGGTATGCGTTTGTTCCAATGACCTTGTAGAGTGTTTGTGCGTTTTCATAGGATTCGGTTTAAGACTTTCCATCTGCCCGTCTTTGCTCGCGAATCCTTTTGTTTTTATACTTTGTAAATCTTTGACTGTTGTTTCAAAAGGTGGATTCGGGACCAAAAGCTGAAGGGTATAAAAAGCCCTGGTTCCTTATTAAGTTACAAAATAAATAGTATTCGAGTCAAGTGCCGGGTGGTTCATAACCTCCCTATTTAAAAGTTTTAGCGAAGAAATAAAGGGATTCGTCGATGATATTATTTATTATGCACGCACATTAAAGGGTTTAGGTATAATAGTCCTTTTTTTTATCCACAGCATTATTGTGTATAACAAAAAAACCGCCCTGAATTAACGAAGGGGCGGTTTTTAAAACTATCGGTAATTAGCGCTTTATCAGTCGATGTATTGCCGTTCCGTTTTCATCGGTAATTCGAACTAGATAGACACCGGTCTCAATATCGCTTAAGTCCAAATCAACAATCAGAAGCCCCGATTGTTGGTAAACTTTCTTTACGATTTGCTTTCCTTCTACCGTTATTAACTCGATGACGGTATTGGCAGCCGATTCATTTAAGTGCACTGTAACATAATTTTCAGCCGGATTAGGGTAAATCTTACTATCGATATTGCCATCAACTAAAACAATTCCGAGATCACAGGGATCCTCGGTCACAACTACGCCGATTGCTGTCGAATCATAGCAAGCACCAAATATTGTGGCCACGGAATATGTTCCTGCGACAGATGCATAAATCGATTCGGTAGCTGCTCCGACAATCGGACTTCCATCTAAATACCAATTATAAATTGTACCGCCGGTTGTTGTGCTTATTAATACACTATCACCGACACAATACGTCGCTGTACCTCCGGGAGTCAGAACCAAGTTCGGCTGAGCATAAATATTAGTTCCTATCGCGGCTGAATCAGAACATCCTGCTGCATTTGTGACCAAAATGTTGTACAATCCGGGAGTTGTAACAGTGATCACAGGGGTCGTTTCGCCACCGACAATTGTTCCATTAACATACCATTGTTGAGACACATCCGCCGTCCCGGTCAATACAATTGATGCGCCGTTGCACAGCATTGTATCAGGAGTAGGGGTGATCGAAACGACGGGGGGCACTCCGGCTCCAATTGTTACGATATTGGAAGAGTAAGTGCAGCTATCAATGGTTATCAAGCAGTGATAATCACCCGCTGTGGTCGCTGAAAAAGTTGAAGTCGTAATTCC
>CAZCAD010000188.1:0-6402 GCA_964496525.1 uncultured Flavobacteriales bacterium
CAGCTACTATCTCTATTCTAACCAAAAGCATAGAATAGAATTTTTGCATTAAAATTTATGAACAACATATTAGCTATAAGCGAATGGGTCGTTACGTGAGTCTTGGAAATTTTGAGATGGCTGACACCTTACTGATTGCTTTGCATGGATATGGTCAATTGGCAACTGATTGGATAAAGCATTTTGATTTTTTAGACACAACAAAGTATTGTGTTGTATGTGCTGAAGGTCCACACAGATATTATCAAAAAGGAAGAAGTGGAAAGGTCGTAGCAAGCTGGATGACGACAGAAGATCGCGAGAACGACATTCAAGGTTATGTCGAATATTTAAACGAAGTGTATAAACATGTTACTGCGACAACGAATTTTAAGAGAAAAATTCTTCTCGGTTTTTCGCAAGGAGGAGCGACCGCATCAAGATGGATCGAGATGGGCAAACACGAAATAGATATTTTTATTCTTTGGGCATCTGTATTTCCGCCTGATTTAGAACAGAAATTCACATCTCCCCTTGACACGACAAAAAACTATTTTGTGGTGGGAAATAACGACGAATACTTCGACCCTGATCGTAAAGACCGACAGTATAGATTTTTACAGGAGATGGGTATGAGCTTTGAATTCATTAAATTTGAAGGAAACCACAACATTCATAAAGAAACACTGTTAGAACTTTTAAGTAGATGAGAAAAGCCTTGTTCATATTGCTGTTGCTATCCAATTCGCTTTGTTTTGGCCAATATGACGTGGAAGAAAACAAGAAGGATGATAAGAAAAAGGAGAAGAATCTTTCGCTTTTTGAACTTAAACAACGTATTTATGTAGGTGGCGAGTTTTCATTGAGATTTGGACTCCTTACTTATCTATACATATCTCCCATCGTGGGCTACGATATAACAGAGAAGTTTTCCGGAGGATTATCTACGATGTACCAATTATTTCGATTCAGAGACCCCGCCACCAATTTTGTTTCATCTTCACATGCTTATGGCGGAGGTGTATTTCTTCGATATCGGCCAATCGAGTTTTTACTCTTGCAAACGGAGTTTGACCTTTTTAATTCAGATGATTTTACAACTACAACAGTGTCCAACGATCGAGTAAACGTACCGGTGTTCATGGCCGGTTTGGGATATGCCGGAAGTATGGGTGACAAAGCGTATTATCACCTCATGATCATGTACGACTTTATAGATGATATTAATATGCCACTACCGCGATTCTTTACACCTCCAGTTTACATTAAATATGGATTTGTGTTCCATATAGGATAGTCTGATTTGTTAATTTCTAAAGCAAAATACCCCGTATTTTTATTTCTGACAGCGATATTGTTTTGTTCTTGTAATTCAATAGCTGACGAGGACGAAATTATCAGTCATAGTTCGGCAGACTCTGTGGATGTCGGCACTACCGAACAAGAAATTGATTCAACCGAAATCGTTGAACCTTACATTGTGGATAGTCTTGAACAAAGTATTATCGACGCCGGCTTAATCAATATTCAGGATAGCATCAGGGGTATTCTTGTAGAACTTAAATATTCGACAACTGACAACTTTATGAAAGAAGATGTATATGGACATTTGGGCAGGGCATATCTTCAACCCATCGTTGTTGCCTCATTAAAAAAGTCCCAGGCTAATCTCAAGAAGAGAGATTCGAGTCTGACTCTTCTCGTTTATGATGCCGTCAGACCCAGGCGAGTCCAACAATTGATGTGGGATATCGTGGATCTTCCGGTTTGGGAAAAAGGCAAATTCGTGTCCAACCCTGCTAATGGGTCTCTTCATAATTATGGCTGTGCGGTCGATCTCACGATAGCCGATTTAGACGGTAATGCACTCGATATGGGTGCCGGTTATGATGATCCTTCAAAAATCGCTTACCCACGCCATGAAAAGGCTTATTTAGACTCGGGTCTACTAAGCGAGACACAGATAGCCAATCGCGATTTATTGCGCTCCGTCATGCGTGCAGGAGGATTTTGGGGGATCTCAACAGAATGGTGGCATTTCAATCGCTTTAGTCGTGATAAAGCAAAGCTTCAATTTGACATTCTGGAATAATTACTTGAGTATGGTCACGTGACCGTAGTGCTCATGCATCTTTTCAGACATTGTCTCTTTGAAAACAATCTTCCAGATATAAACATCATCCTGTACCAATCCGCGGTTACCATAGGTTCCGTCCCATCCTCTATCGGCATCATATGATTCGAAAATCAATTCGCCCCAACGGTTGAATATCATTAAATGAAAATCATATTTGTCATAACCCGAAGTAAAGATCGGTTGGAAGGTCTCATTGTAATCGTCACCATCAGGCGTGAACACATTGGGCACATAGAATATCAGAATATCCTCAACAACAATTTCTATTTGGGCAATGCCAGGACATTGACCGGCACCATCGTAGGCCGTCAATGTAACGATGTAACTACCCGGAACTTCAGGGAAGAAATGATAAGGTGCTATCAAACTTGAATTTGGTGATCCGTCTCCGAAGTCCCAGTTATATGATGTAGCATCAGTAGAAAGATTGTCAAAACTAACTTCTGTATCTTCTACATTCACGATATACGGATCGGCAGTAAACGCCGCTGTTGGTCGTGGATATACTTCAACCAGATCAGTTATAGTCAGACTGGCAGTACATCCATAAATTGTCGTCACGGTTAAGGTCACATCAAATAATCCAGGCGCCGTGTAGGTATGACTTACAGTTCCACATCCCGTTGCAATTGATCCGTCTCCAAAATCCCAAACACAATTATCTGCGCCAACTGTTGAATTGGTAAACGTTGCATCAAGTGGCACACAATCCGGATTCGGACCGGTAAACAAAGGAATCGGTAAAGGATGAATTGTTACGTCAAATGTCACCGCAGTCGCCGGACAATTGCCCGGTGCCGGTCCTATCGCATCAACTGTGATCGTTGTTGTTACATCAACAGATGTTCCATTTACCCCTGTAAATGTTCCTATATTTCCTGCTGCCGGCCCTGAGCCAAATCCGACATCCGTTCCGCCATTTGTCCAAGTGAAACTTGTACCGACAACTGAAGCACTAAAATTTGGAATCGTCAACGCATCATTATCACAAACTTCTTGATCAGGAATCGGGTCAATCACCGGAGTTTCATAAAATTGTTTGACAACGGTACCGGTAGCAGTGCCGGTACATCCATTCGCATCAGTAATCGTTGTCACAATATAGGTTCCTTCAGCCCCGGGGATACTGTAAGCCGGACCAGCTACGCCAGCATCAGTGAACGGTGTACCGTCAAATGTATAGTCAATTGTATATGGTCCTGTTCCGCCCACAATTGTAAAGTCGACTGTTGCAAATACTCCGGCATCGCAAATATCTTCATCACCACTAATTGTTACGGTTGGCAATTCATTTATGGTTATCGTTGCATTGAAAATAACTGTTGGACAAGCTCCACTTCCTGTAACAGTATTTGTTACGGTATAAGTTCCGGGTGTAGATGCACTCAGATCAACAAGACCGGTCGCAGAATTTATAACCAATCCGGCAGTAGAAGTAAATGTCCCTCCTACTCCATCCAAAAAGCCATCATCGTCGACATCAAAATCAGGTAATGGATCCGTATCATTGGCACAATAAACAGCGAATTCAAAATCAGCGGTTGATGGAATATCTACATTCACCGTGACTGTTGTTGATGCGTCACAAGGAATAACACCGGCCGTATAAGTATAAACTCCCGGAGTCATTGTTGCCGGATCAAAAGTTCCCAGCGATCCACCCCCCAGCGCAGAAGGTCCGGTCCAAGTACCGCCGACATCAGGAGTTCCACCCAGGACACCGAATAGGTTTGCCGGTGCATCTGTTTGACAATATGTTACCGTATTTGGCAATCCCGGATCACCAACTGCGTTGATTGTAATTGTTGCAGTAAATACAACGGCCGGACAAGATGCCGTAGCCGCTATCGTATTTGTTACAGTATAAGTTCCGGGTGTAGAAGCGCTCAAGTCCACAAGACCTGTAGCACTATTAATAATAAGCCCTGCTGTCGAACTGAAGGTTCCGCCTACTCCATCCATCGTGCCGTCATCATCGACATCAAAATCGGGCAGAGGATCCGGATCGTCTGCACAATAAACGCCAAATTCAAAGTCTGCGGTAAGTGGAATCTCTATCGCAACCGTTACAGTTGCCGATCCATCACACGGAATAACTCCCACTGAGTAAGTATATACACCCGCCGTCATAGTTGCAGGATCAAATGTTCCCAAATCTCCTCCACCTAATGCCGATGGCCCTGTCCAGCTTCCACCAGGATCAGGAGTTCCACCTAACACACTCAATAAATTTGCAGCTGCGTCGGATTGGCAATAAGTAATTGTATTCGGTATTCCCGGATCTGCTGTTGGTGTTACTGTTACCGTTACTGTAGCATTTGAATCACAAGGGAAAATTCCTTCGTTATAAGTATATACACCGGCAGTCATTGTTGCAGGATCAAATGTTCCTAAACTTCCACCGCCCAATGCCGATGGTCCCGACCATGTTCCTCCCGGTACCGGAGTAGCCCCCAGGACATCAAATAAGTTTGAGGCGGGATCAGTGCTGCAATATGCTATCGTACCGTCTGAACCTGCATCTCCAAGTGGAGGGAAAGGGCCGCCACTGGCAATATAAGGACAGCTATTATCATCAGTGATATTAAACGTCCAGGCATCTCCACCAAGCAAACCGCTGATTGTGAATGTTCCACCATCGGCGGCAGTTGTGTTATCAAGATTTGCAGTTCCGGGTGTAAGACCACTACCGGTAAATAAGGAACCGTCAATTTCAGGCACACCACCATTCACAGTTACAACAGCCAATCCTGTCTGACAATCTTCGGTAAAACTAAAGGTGTATTGCGGTATATATTGTACCGGATATGAAGGGCCTAACTCATAACAAGGCCATAAAGTATTGGTTGAGCTATAGTAGCCATCTACCATGCTATACATGGTAATGGGAACGAAGTACATAATATTATCGGTAAATGTTCCCGGAGGGAATGCACCCAACAGACCAGGGTTATTACAATCAGATAGGTCCGCTGAATTTATCAGTCCTACCAAACAGGGGTCCAATGCAACATCCTCAGCAGGATCATCGCTTGGTATCAAACCAATTGTGGGTGGACAGGTATAGATCAACCAGTTAATTCCTGGGTCGTATGTGATGCCCGCTGTTAAGGCGTCATAGGGCGCAACAAAATCTCCATTGGCGGTTATATCGAAGCAATCTCCATAACAAAGGAAATTCGGATTCGGGCTCCCGGGACCGGGCCAACTCTCAGTGAAGGTTCCCAGCTCAGCCGGACAGAAGCAAGAGGTTGGTGCTGTGTATGAAATCGAATTCGTACAACCCGCATCATCTGTAAATACAACAGTAATAGTTGTAGCCGCACCATCAGCAGGAATTGTCCCTGTAATAGAGTATGTCATTGGGCTTGTAAAGGGCGGTAAAATAATTGTGTCGTAAGTACCCGTACCATTATCAACCGTAATAGTTAAAGTACCGGTGGATGGAGGGGAAGTAAATAAAATATCTCCCCAAACCGGATAGGTATCTGAGAATGGATCACAAACACCAATATTTACACTAAAAAAGTCCATATTACAAGGACAAAATGGCGCCGTGTAAGACAGCGTTGCATCGCAGCCGGCAGCATCCGAAAACGAGGCCGTTACGTTACAAGGACCACCATCGGCATCCTGACCGGTTAAATTGTAAAGAATCGGAGAGACAAAGGGAGGAAAAAATGTTTGGGTAATTCCATCGCAATCGGTGACTGTTAAAGTTCCTGTTCCAGGAGCATTGATAAAATCAATCTGTCCATTTGTAGTATAAGTATCATCAACAGGATCGCAAGCTGATATAAAAGCGGTATAGCTAGTGATTAAACACTGCGAAAAAGCTTGTGTTGTAACACATAGCGTTAAGAGCGCCAGAAAGCGTAATTTCATGAGGTGAGGGCGTTAGTTTCTTAACAATCATCAAAGATAGTGTTACTCAATGGATTATCAATGGTTTTATTCGAATAATTTTCGACGAAACTACTGTGAGTGCATATGAAATAATACGCCTCAACCTTTTAGCCGGGCAATGGTTCGTTTTCAAGAAAATTCCTTATAAAAGCAAAGATTTAGAGGTTTTGAGGTGCTACTTTTTTGATTCTTAGTTATTTTTTCACGTATTAGTCGACAATATACTAGCTTTTATCGACCGGCTTGATAGATTGTTGATTTTTAAACGTTATTTCTTGATCTCAAGGGCGTGGAGAAATCAAACCTGAATGGTCTTTTAAAGAAGTTGTTCAAAGCTGTTTTATTGTCCTGCTAATCTAAAGGAGGCGTGACTGTCTCAC
>CAZCAD010000189.1:0-6401 GCA_964496525.1 uncultured Flavobacteriales bacterium
ATTATAATGGATCAACTGAACCATTGTCTCTGACAATTAAAGGGGTGATTGAAGACGAGAAGTAATTTTTTGGCAAGATCCTGACGGAAATCTTATTTGGGCCAAAACTTTAGGCTCAACCGGTAGTGACGTTCCCGCATTTATGGTTATAGACGATTTCGACAACATTTACCTTTCGGGATGGTTCAGCGAAACCATGGATTTTGATCCCGGAGCGGCTACATTTAACCTAACATCAGCCGGTCAGGCAGACGCATTTTTCCTCAAATTGGATTCGGATGGAAATTTTCTCTGGGCAGAAAGATTTGGTGGTCCCGGTTGGGAAGGGGGCAATGATGTTGAGTTCAATGCTGCCGGAAATGTGCTAATGGGTGGGTCATTTGAAGGTATTGTTGACTTCGATCCGGGCGCTGGAGTCGTTAATCTGGATTCAGCTATAGCCGGCGGAGGTTTTACAGTAAAACTTGATTCGGACGGTAATTTTATCACGGCAAGCAATTTTGACATTGATGCAATAGATGGGGACGATAATATGTATGCATCCTTTTATTTCACCGGAACATTCGACTTTGATACGGGTCCCGGAACCGCTATACTCACCTCAGCAGGTAGTCGTGATATTTATGTGCTGAAACTTGATCCTGGCGGGAACTTTCTTTGGGTAAAACAGATTGGAGGTACAGAGGCCGATGAATCCAGAATGCTCGATATAGATGGCGATGGTAACCTCATATTAACATCAGTCTTTGAAGGTACTGTTGACTTTGATCCAAACGCGGGTTTGGATTTAAAAACTTCGCAGGGACAGGAGGATTTGGTGGTTCAAAAATTAGATACCGCAGGAAACTCAATTTGGGCAAAAGCATTCGGAGGCGGCGGAGTCGAAAGCATTACTGGATTGGACATTGACGATCTTGGAAACATCTATACCACTGGCAAATTCGAAATGACAGTCGACTTCGATCCGGGCCCGGGAAGCGAAATTCTAAGCGATGTCCTAGGCTCAGGAGATATTTTTTTCCAAAAACTAACAACGGATGGCGAATATGAGTGGGCATACGGCCTTGGCTCTTGGGCATTTGACACTGGAATTGGTGTTCACGTCGATGCTGCCGGATATTTCTACGGAACGGGATTATTTTTCGAGTGGGTAGATTTTGATCCCGGTCCCGGAGCCACTATTTTAGGTTCTAATGGCATAGCAGATATTTATATTTTCAAGTGGAAACAAAGCTTGTCAGGGTTTCCGAATGACACCGAAAATCAAGCTGTAATTAGTCTATTTCCTAATCCAATGACTAACATGACAGAACTATATTTTGAGCTCAAGGACACCGAACCTTACACACTTACGTTGTCTGATGCTCAGGGTAAACTACTTAGGACAATTCCAAACTTAAACTCAGGATCTGTACAAATAGAAAGAGCTAACTTAACTTCCGGCATTTATTTCATTCAATTAAACAGTAAAAGTGGAATAAGCCTTTCAAGGAAGCTGATTATTGAATGACGCTAGATCCTACCAAAAACTTTAAACTTCTCGTAAACAATCCCAATCGCCTCATCATTCGGATGAATTAAATCATCTTTGAAGTAAGAATAATCCCTCAACTCATCCAGAACAATCTCATAGGCACCGAGGGTATGTGACAATCCTCAAGTAATCAGGGAATAAGAAAACTACCCTTAATGACCTAAGGCAAATTCTTCTTGCCTCTTCTCGGCGATGCAAAAGCCGGATTGGAATAAATCCGAAACTTTTCATAATCAATTACCTAACCATCACGCAATTGTATTCGTGATTAGTATTACGTAATCGCTGAGATTCCGATAAAATACTTTACCATGAATATTATCAGACCCTTGCTTGTTCTTATTCTTCTCATTTTATTTGGTAATGCCAAAGCCCAAACCCTGCAATGGGCACATTCTTTCGGCTCAATTGATTTGGACGTTGGATACACCATTTTAACGGATGCTGACGGCAATGTTTACGTCAGTGCTTATTTCAGCGACACGGTTGACCTCGATCCCGGAGCGGGCCTTTTGGAATTTGGTTCCGCCGGTATTTTTGATATCTCGATTCAGAAATTTGATCCCGACGGCAACCTTATTTGGGCCAAGGTATTTGGCTCAGCAGGAGCAGACGTGCCGGGAGTTATGAAATTTGATTCTTTTGGAAACATTTATCTGTCCGGATGGTTTAATGATAGTTTGGATTTTGATCCCGGTGCGGGAACGTTCAGTCTAATACCCTTTGGTGACTATGATGCCTTTCTTTTGAAAATGGATAGCGACGGCAATTTTTTATGGGCCGAAAAATTCGGAGGAGCCGGCCAGGAGATAGGTCAGGACGTTGAATTCGATCCTGCAGGAAACGTCGTTTTAGGAGGTTCATTTGAGGGGATCGTCGATTTTGATCCGGGAGCCGGAGTAACGCTTCTGGATTCAGCAATTGCTCACGGTGGATTCGCAGTAAAGTTAGATAGCGATGGAAACTTTATTTCTGCAACAAGCTTTGATGTCGATGTTATTGATGCCGATGGAAATATGTATTCGTCTAATTACTTCACCGGAACATTTGATTTTGATCCCGGGGCAGGAACAGCGATGCTTACATCCGCCGGAAGTCGGGACATCTATATTATTAAGCTTGACCCGGCCGGTAACTTTCGATGGGTAAAACAAATCGGAGACGTAGGAGCGGATGAAGCCAGGGTCCTTGATATCGATCCCGCCGGAGATTTGATTTTAACATCGATGTACGAAGGCACAGTCGACTACGACCCTAACAGCGGTGTCGATTTGAAGACTTCCGCCGGGATGAAGGATTTGGTCATTCAGAAACTGGATACCGCGGGAAATTCACTCTGGGCAAAATCTTTTGGAGGGCCAGGAGCGGAATTCTTCAATGGTGCATATGTAGATGGACTTGGCAATGTCTACTCGACCGGAAATTATGAACTCACAACCGATTTTGACCCCGGCCCCGGCATCCAGAATTACACCGTACTTGGCTTGGCCGACGCTTTTGTACTCAAACTAAATACCGACGGTGAATACGAATGGGCCTACAGTCTCGGTTCTACCGATTTTGAGAACGGTGTAGGAGTTCATGCAGACGCAATGGGGAACTTCTATGGATCAGGATTATTCTCATTGACCATTGATTTTGATCCGGGACCCGGTGTAGACAACGAAACCTCTAATGGAGGGGGCGATATGTACATTTTTAAGTGGAAGCAGAGCTTGTCCGGTCTTATTCCTTCGGAATCAGAAAGTCCTTTCGAAATGACAATACATCCGAATCCAATGTCCGACTTTTCTTTGCTCTCCCTTAATGGGAGTGAGACTGAAAATTACACAGTCCTCTTGCATGACTTTCAGGGAAGACTTATTCGAACTATCTCGGATTCCCATTCAAATCCTGTTCAAATAGAAAGAGGCTCCCTGCCGTCCGGAATCTACTTTGTTCAGGTTATAGGTGAAAACGGCTTTAGTCAATGTAAAAAGTTGATTATCGAATAAGGTCATTTCGAGGTCTGCTGCGATCCCGGATTGCTTAGTCACTGCGCTCTTCACAATGACGCCCTAAATCCCGGAAAAAACCTTAAACCTTTCGTAAACACTCTCAATCGCTTCATCGCTGGGGTGAATTAAATCTCCCTTGAAATGCGAATAATCCCTGAGTTCATCAATGATGATTTCATAAGCCGGGAAGTAGTGAGCTGACTCAAAATTCTTTACCAATTCATCGCACAATAATAACAAGGTTGACTTGGATAGCTTGTCTTCATGCATACCGTTCCGTGTATGTCGAACAGGAGAAACTGAAAGTACAAATTGAAGCTGCGGATTTAACTCTAAAAGATGGGTGACGCAATTATTCCAAATCTCATTTTGATAATCAAGCCCTAATAGCTGTTTTGCAAACGAACTCTGTGAAACTTTATGACAGTTTGCGATAACACTCTTTGTTTCGATCAACTGCCACGCCCATGCCGTTCCAAAAGTTAAGAAAATGAAATTGGCCGACCTGAGCATTTCGCATAGTGATTTGTTCGCAGTCACAATTTTTTCTTCTACTTCCTCCCTGCTCTTTCCATTCATTTTTGAATGATAATCATAATGAAAATGAACGTCTTTATGGACTCCAAAATGATCCACCCGAATAGTAGATGTCAGCGCCGATTCAATCGCTCGTTCCAGCGAATATGGGTTAAACAAAATTCCATGGGGGTTCACCAAAATGTCCTCCACGACCATAAGTCCGCCAATATTTTCAGCAAAACAAGAACCAAGACTTACAATCGACGATGACTGATTAATCTGAATCGTTGATTCTATTTTAACTTCGGTTCTTTCCATTTTTATATTCCGAATGATTGACGGATGCTTTGCTCGAAGTTGAATTCTAAATTTTTCAACTCTTTATCGGCGATTAGTAAAAGTCGATCACAATACTGATCAAGAATGTCAATATGATGAGTTGAGAAAATAATGAGCTTTCCTGATGTCTGAGAAATCTCTTTCAAAATCTGAATCAATTTTACTCTGTTGACCAAATCCAAAAAGGCAGCGGGTTCGTCCATCAGGATTACCGAACTGTCCTGAACCAATGCTCTTCCAATCATTACCAATTGTTTCTCTCCATCACTAAGCGAATGATAAGCGGAATTTTTTAAAGACGTCAAATCCAACTGTTCCATCACCTTTGATACCAATTCCCGATCTTTCTTTGAATTTCTGGAAAATAAGCCTTGTTGAGGAATACGTCCCAGGATGAGAACATCAGCAACGGTGTGATTACCAAATACCTCTGCGCGGGTATAAACGACCGAAATAATCTTCGCCAGCTCAGATTTGGCATAGTCTTTTACGGCCTTTCCATTCAGGGATATCGATCCTTCATAATTATCATGATCGTTTAAGATTGATCTTAGAAATGTCGATTTTCCACTTCCGTTTCTACCCACCAAAGCAACAAGGCCGGTCTCCAAACTCAGATCCTTCAGCTTGAATAGCTGCTTGCTTCCTGCCGACAAAACGATATTTTTACAGTTGAGCATTTCCCTTATTAGACATTATAACAACTGGATTCGCATGGCGAAAAACTCTTTTTTCATTAACCTTCGTTATTTCCTGTAACCGTAGCTATGGCTATGCTTTTCAGAAATGCCTTGGTTAATAAAAAAATAGTGATTTTCGCTTCTCATACAAATTCAGTTGTTATAATGTCTGTTCATTTTTATTATTGTCCAAACGATCACCGGAGCACCAATTAATGCCGTCACAGTATTCAATGGTAAAGTATTGTCACTTAATCGCACAAATATGTCGGCAGCAAGGGCCAGTACACTCCCGGCAAGAAAAGTCAATGGAAGAATCATCAGATGATTTTTCGACTTCACAATCCATCGCATTATCTGTGGAACTGCAATTCCTATAAACGCAATCGGACCACAATAGACAGTTACGACCGCGGTTAAAATCCCGGTAATAGAAATGATTAACCATCGCGTTGTCCTTAAATTGATACCCAGAGATTTCGCATATTCTGAACCCAAAATTAAGGCATTAAGCGGTTTAATTAAAAAGATCGTGATCAAACTACAAGCCGCCAAGGCCACCAAATAATACCAACCCTGTCTTGCGTCCAGACCATCAAAAGAGCCCAGTCCCCAGATCACATACTCACGGGTATCGCTTTCGTCGGCCCATTGAAAAAGCACGTTGATCAAGGAAGCTGTGAAGTATCCGAACATCAGACCAACCACCAGCAGGGTAACTGCCTGCTTAATGATTTTTGCAAGAAATAACAGTAACAAAAGAACAAGCAATGCACCTAACAAGCCAGCGGAGATCAGCCCCAGGTTTCCAAGAAAAGATGACATTCCGACTCCACCAAGAATTACCGCAGCCACTCCCAGGCTTGCTCCTGACGATATTCCCAAAACTCCCGGCCCTGCCAAAGGATTTCGAAAATAGACCTGGAGTATCAAACCGCAAATTGCCAACGCTCCACCTGATGCCACAGCCACCAATGAACGATTCAGGCGACTTTCAACTGCATAGGACCAGATTGGGTTTTCGGCTGTTCCCCCAATCAATAAATCCACCACCTTGCCAAATTCAATTTGCACATCGCCCATGTACAGATTGAGAGCGAAGAGGAGAATGATCACCACGACCAGGCAAATCAATAAAACTATATCTGAGGTTTTTTTCAATGCTCGGATTTGGATTGCTTTGTCGTTCCGTTCTCCGGAATGACGGTGAACTAAATTACCTAAAATCCGCAAGCTAAATCTATTACAAAGCCGAACTGTCCGTCATTATTGGGAATGCCTGCCTGTATTCTATGGTAAAAACAAATAAAACTTGATTTTTTTTCAATTACC
>CAZCAD010000190.1:0-6392 GCA_964496525.1 uncultured Flavobacteriales bacterium
CAGCTCATTGATTTGTTTCACATAATCGTCGATAAGACGATGATTTAGCACTCCGTCTCTGTCTAAAAACAAAGTCCATTCGCTATCAATATTCAAATCAGACAAATTCATTTTGTGTAAATCATCTTTAAAGTTTTGAAAATCTTCGGGGACACCAATATCGATAAAATAGTGGTTCATAATAAGGCCATGTAATTTCTTTTCGGCAGTGTCCTTTTCTAAATAGTCCTTCTCGAGCGAGAATGGAATTCCGGTTTCAAAATGCTCAATCGCCCTTTTATTTATACAATAGAATCCGCCATTGATAATGGTCTTCATACGAAATTCTTTCTCCTGAAAGCCGACAATTTGATCGCCATTCAGTTCAACCATTCCGTAACGATCGACATTTTCCATTTCTTTTAAAGCGATTGAGCATTGAGCCGCGGAACTTGTATGAAAATTTTCTAAATCGCTGAGTGGAATTCTGAACAAGGTGTCACCGTTCATCGCGAAGAAAGTATCGTTTTGAATCTGCTCCATGGCAAGACGAATGCCACCGCCGGTGCCCAGAGGTTTGCTTTCAATCGCATATTTTATCGAAAGTCCTTTGTAAGAATCTCCATACGCTAATTGTATCTCTTTCCATTTATATCCGACTGATAGAACTACTGTTTCAATTTTGTTCTCAATTAAATGATCCAGAACATAATTCAAAAAAGGAACATCATTTACCGGAGCTAAAACCTTCGGTCGTTGGCCGATAACGGACTGTAGACGAGTCCCCAAACCACCGGTCAGGATGATCACTTCTGTCACTCTTCCGTCCATGCTTCCATTCCTTTTTGCGTGAATTGATAGTTGACCACCTCGCCATCAAATTGATCAAGTGCTTTAATAAGGTTTGTTTTCTGATCAGGTCGAACATAGAAAATCATGAACCCACCTCCGCCTGCACCTGAAATTTTTCCACCGATCGCGCCGGCTTCAATCGCAGCAGCATATATTTTATCAATATACTCGTTTGTAATTCCCACTGCCATTTGTTTTTTGCTGATCCAGGATTCGTTTAGGATGTCTCCAATGGCATCAACTTTTACTTCGATAATTGCATTTCTCATTTCGATTGCTCGATTTTTTAAATCATGCATTGCCTGCAAAGGCATTTCGGCCTTCTGTTCCACATTGTCTATTTGCTTGAGGATAATTTCATGAGATTCCCGATTGGTCCTTGTATAGTAGAGAATAAGATTTTCATTAATTTCATTAATCAAATTTTCGCCTGTATCCAGCTGATTAACGACTACTTCTTCTTTCAAAAACTCTATAAAATTGAAGCCCCCGAATGTGGCCGCATATTGGTCTTGTTTGCCTCCTGCCATTCCGAGCTCTTCTCTTTCGATGTGATAAGCGAGGGCTGCAATTTCATGTTGATTGAGCAAAATGCGATGCCATTCGAGGAAAGCTCCCAAAATTGAAACGACAATGGTACTTGAAGTTCCTAAACCAGAACCTGTCGGGACGTCTGTAGTAGTTGTTAATTCAAATCCTCTATGATTCAACTCATATTCTCGAATCAGAACATTATAAACGGCTTTCGCTAAATCCAACTCACCATTATACGGAATCGCCTGAATCGAATCAAATTCCTGTAGATGTTCTGCGGTGGCGATAATTATCTTCTTATCTGATCTTGGATTTATTGTTGTTTGGGCATACAAAGAGACCGTGGCATTTAATACTGCACCTCCAAAAAGCTCTGAATACTGATTAATATCTGTTCCGCCACCGGCCAGACCCAAACGAAATGGAGCTTTGGATTTATATATCATACAGACTGATTCCACATAAACGCAGAACTGTATGCAAGATTATGAATAAAAATGATAAAACTTAAAGTTCCTTTTCGATTAAGTAATTATTTCGAATGGAGGAGTTTCTTGTGATGAGTTCGCCAATGAATCCGGCTAAGAAAAGTTGTACTCCTATAATCATGGCTACTAAGGAAACAAAGAATTCAGGCCGATCAGTAATTAACCTTCCGCTTTGGTCAATAAAGAGTTTATCGATACCCAGCCAAAGAGCAAAGCAAAATCCAATAAAGAAAAACAAGGTACCAAGCAAGCCAAAGAAGTGCATTGGCTTTTTGCCGAATCGGGTGATGAATGTAATCGTGAACATATCCAAAAATCCATTGATGAATCTGTTCATTCCAAATTTGGTTTTACCATATTTTCGCTCCTGATGTTGAACGACTTTCTCTCCGATTTTTCCAAAACCGGCCGCTTTCGCGATCACAGGAATGTATCGGTGCATTTCACCAAATATTTCGATGGATTTGACAACTTCAGACCGATAAGCTTTTAAACCACAGTTCATATCGTGCAATTTAATTCCACTCATCATTCGGTTAACTCTATTGAAGAGTTTCGTTGGAATCGTTTTCGTAATTGGATCGAATCGCTTTTTCTTCCATCCTGAAACAAGATCAAAGCCCTCTTCAGTAATCATTTTATATAATTCAGGAATTTCGTCTGGGCTGTCCTGCAGGTCAGCGTCCATTGTAATAACAATCTTTCCTCTGCTGGCTTCAAAACCTACATGCAGGGCAGCAGATTTTCCATAGTTTCTTTGAAACTTGATTCCACGAACAGCAGGATTCTTCTCTTTTAATTCATTGATGACATTCCATGAGTTGTCCGTACTTCCGTCATCTACGAATACGATCTCGTAGGAAAAGTCATTTTCAGACATAACACGATGAATCCAATCATTCAACTCAGGAAGAGATTCATCCTCGTTCAATAAAGGAACAATTACGCTTATTTGGGGGGCATTTTCCACCGTTCAAAGATATACACCTTATACTGAATTCAGTTAATAAGGTTGCCGAGCTTAAGAATTTTTAAAAATGAGAAACTTTAACAATCAATCCTCTAAGCCTCTTCTGTGACGGTTTCGCTTTTCAAGTCCATTAGAACACTAAATGCGTGACTAACGGTGGCCGTGTCAACAACAATTGTAAACTCATTGGTGGTCGAAATAACCTCAGAGAGATTAATACCTTCCCAGGCAATTTTCTTTAGCAGATAGTAGTAAACACCCGAAATCTCAGTATTTACTTCCGGCAGTTTCATGGTGATCGAAGAAAGATTAGTTTCACTCGATATCAAACTGTCTTCTCTAAACATCCTTACCATTTTTTCTCCAAACTGTGCATTTGTGATGATAGTCGTTTCAGAAACGCCCCTCGATACGGTGTAGAAGTTGTCAGATATATCCTTGATCTGTGACAAAAACTTAGCCTGATCCTGTGAAATTCCAACGTAGTTCTTAAAAGTAAACTTAGAAAGATTGGATCGAACGATCAAATCACCCAGTTCACTCATAAAATTCCGAATTTTCATCTCAATTTTCTGATTCGGACCGGGTGGCATGCGCTTTATAGCCATAATAATGGCAGAATCTGAGATGTCTTTTCCGGTGACCTTTCGGATCTCAGGATTTAATTTTCTGGCAAGAGAACTGATGTTTATAAGCCCGTCCGATATGGCCTCCTGAATGAAGGGGGACTTGTTGATCAGCCTTTCGATTACTTTACTTAATCTGTCCATGTTAATTATTTAACTAAGTGTTAAAATTATATTTGAAAACTAATTCAATTAACAAAAGTAGCAGTTTATGCTATAAATTTGCTAAAAAAATATCAAACAGATGGAAAACACACCTTATTATTTTTACGACCTCGAATTGTTAGAGAGGACTTTAATGGAGCTGGAAGTCAGTATTGACGGGGCTCCGTACAAGGTTCATTATGCAATTAAGGCCAATAATAATAAGCGAATTCTGTCTGTTATTGCTGCACGCGGATTGGGTGCTGATTGTGTTAGTAGCCGTGAAATTGAATGGGCTCTGGAATCAGGTTTCAGGAGAGAAGACATTGTTTTTGCCGGTGTTGGAAAGACAGATGAGGAAATTGAATTCGCATTAAGACAGCAAATCGGTATGCTAAACTGTGAAAGTTTGGAAGAAATCGTCCTTGTCAATGAGATAGCAGCTCGTTTAAAAAGAAGGGTGAAAATTGCACTTCGCTTGAATCCAAATGTGAATGCCTTAACGCACGAAAAGATTTCTACCGGGATGGCAGAAAACAAATTTGGACTAACATCCTTCGAGTACGAAGAGCTTATTCAGATTTACCCGAGCTTGATAAACATTGAGGTTGTCGGATTGCATTTCCACATTGGATCGCAAGTAGAAAACCTTTCGGCTTATGAGAATCTGTGCGCACGAATCAATGAGATTGTTCCACGATATGAAGAGCATTTTGGTACGATGAGCTATTTAAATGTAGGAGGAGGTCTGGGAATCGATTACGAATCTCCCGATGAAAATCCAATTCCTGATTTTGAAAACTACTTCAATATTTTCAAGAGACAATTAAATATTGGTTTTGACTTTCCGCTTCACTTTGAGTTGGGTCGTTCAATTGTCGGACAATGCGGTCGCTTGAGAACGAAAGTTCTTTATGTAAAAAGAGGAGCGATGACGAACTTTGCGGTAATGGATGCCGGAATGACGGAACTTCTTCGTCCGGCGATGTATGGAGCAGCACACGAGATCGTAAAATTGAATGCGGGCATTGAGGAAGAAAAAAATGTCTACGACATCGTTGGACCGATTTGTGAATCAAGCGATTCTTTTGCCCAGGGAATTATTCTTCCTGAACTGAAAAGGGGAGATATTATCGAGATCAAAAGTTGTGGCGCTTATGCCGAATCAATGGCATTGAGTTATAATGGAAGAGAAAAGATTCAATCGGTTCCTTCGGATAGAGTAGCGACTACACTTCGAATTGTGCGAAGCGCCTAATCATCAAGGGTTTTCTTGGTTTTTTTTCGCCTTGGAAACGAAGAAATGTCATCCTGATCCTCCTCAGGCGGACAGAATCTTTTTGAATTGAACTAGTGTAAAGAATGACTATAAAGTAAACTAAAGGAATATTCGTGGAGGTCCTGAAACGAGAAGGATGACGGTCTATGAAAGAATCGATTGATTTTCATATCTTAGAAGAACAGTTAACCTACCATCATGAAAATTATACTGCTCACCACCGCGGGACTTTTTTTTTGGCCCGTATATTCACAGGAAATTCCTAAATGCGGAACTGCTGCGCTTCTCGAAAGCGAAGAGGGAAAAGCTTTTTACGATAATCTAAATTCTATTGTTCAATATCAATTGGAAGAAACTGAAGCAAGTTTAGCTTCAGGAGACAGAGCAACGCTCATTATTCCGGTGGTTTTTCATATTGTTTATAATGCGGCAATTGAGAATATTGATGATTCCCTTATTTATCAACAAATTCAAATTTTGAATGACGATTTTCAGCGGATGAATGCTGATACGGTTAATACTCCTGCGGCTTTTAAACCACTTGCAGGTTCAATGGATGTGACTTTCTGTTTGGCCCAACAAGATCCTTCGGGTCAACCAACTGATGGTATCTTGAGAATTCCAACTACCGAAGTTTCATTTGCTTCAGTCACGAATTATGCTATTCCTGATCCGGTAAAACATACGTCCACCGGAGGAAGTGACGCCTGGGATACTCAGAATTATTTGAACTTCTGGAGCTGTAATTTGACAGGGGCCTCAGCCTATTCAGCGGCCCCGGGAAATTTCGTGGATCCGGCTGACGACGGAGTGGTGTCACATTATGAATTCTTCGGGCTTTCAGGGGCCGCCTGGCCATCCGGCAGAACTTGCGTTCACGAAGTAGGACATTTCTTTGGTCTCAAACATATCTGGGGGGACGATGGTGGAGCATGCACAGGAACAGATTTTATGGCCGACACACCGAACCAAGCGGATTGGACAGGAGGTTGTCCTGTTTTCCCAGTCACAGACGCCTGCACCGCTACATCTCCCGGTATTATGTTCATGAATTACATGGATTATTCGGGTGACGATTGTAAGAATATGTTCACAGTTGGACAAACGACTTATATGCTTGCTGTGTATAACGCGATTATGCCAACCTACTTTTTGGTGGATAAGTGTACCAACGTTGTTGGTATTGAAGAATCGGAAAGTATATTCGAATTTATACCTGCAACAGTTGTGCGCTCCATGAATTCAATTATTGTACAAGCTACTTATCCAATGAAGACGATAAATGTTCATGATTATTTGGGAAGATTAATGGGGAGAGTAGAGCTTAATGGGGAAACAACTTATGCACTGGTCGGTGTAATTTCGAATTGGAACAATCCTTCCGGGGTTTATATAATCGAAATAATTTATCAGGATTTAGACCATGTCCAAAAGATTAGACAATTCATTGAATAGTTTTTGATGATACGGATTAGCCCTTTACTTCCCTATTGCTTGTCTATAGGGCAACCAAGGAGCTT
>CAZCAD010000191.1:0-6390 GCA_964496525.1 uncultured Flavobacteriales bacterium
TAATGAGAAAAATGCCAAAATGGATTCCCGGTGAAAATGCCGGTAAAAAAGTGAGGGTACGTTATACGATTCCCTTCAAGTTCTCGCTTTATCATTAAAGCAGTTTTGTTAAGTGAATGAGACCCCATCCGCCATCGGCGGATGGCTGGTCGAATTCATCCCGCAGAAGCGAAGCGCGATGCGGGATCTAAACAAAGCAAGAAAAGACTTTTTGTTAAGTACAAAATGATCGCAGGAACGCGGCTTGTCAATGACTTCATAGTCGGCAGGCCGTTTTTCTTTATGAGTCCCTACGCCTCTGGCATGGCTGGACGAATAAATCCAACTGAGCTTCGCAGTCCCGATAGCTGGCGGGACTGCGGAACACACCACCTCCTAATGATAAAAGAAAACACTTTTGGTACCGAAAGCTGGATGCTAATTATTGAAAGCACCACCTCCTGAATCTAAAACTTCCAACGATTCTACATCCAAATACCGACCTTCTGAATTATAAGGCAAACTTGTCCTATATGCAAAAAGTACAAAGACTAATACTACCGGTATCCCAGATATGATTGCGAGTAAAGAACACGAGTTTACCTCATTTGATACTGATCCGATTGTTGTTTACTGTTGCCACCATCATAAACCGGAGGGCATCCCTTTTTCGGAAATAACCAAGCGAGCTTCACGGTTAAAATCATCGGTTCATATCGTGATTGAAACCACGTATGTGACGGATTCATCCCTTGCCACGAGAGAAATTTCATTATTGGCATTTGAAGCGTTGGCACAATAAAGAAGCCATCCCTCATTTTAATTCCCCATCCAATACTGTAGTTCAGGCCCATTACCATTTTACCTTCATTAATTGATCCCTGCGGCGGAGAGTACTTTCCCTCAGCAACGGCATCTTTTCCTCCGTAAAGGCGGAAATCAAAATTGAATCCGATTGACTGGTCAATGAAATTGTAAAGATTTAACTGCCAGACATTGTGTATTGCCGCTCGCGCGAAGACCGATCCAAAGTTAAAAGCACCGCGATCCTTTGTTCCATCGTCACTTTTGTATCTTTCAACTCCACCGAAGTGCTTCATACCTATCCCATAGTCAAAATAGTGAACGACTTTTTGAGCTTTTTTAAATAAGTGCTCCAAACCAATTTCGACATAATAACCCGGCGTTCCGCTGGGATTCAAATTATAGTTCGTCCCTTTGTCGTTACTGGAATTACCAAGCATGTAGGTCACTCCCGGATCAAGGTGCCATCCAAATGGACGATATTGGCTTTGACTATGACTCCAAATGGCGTCCCTTCTGTTTTTACCGAAGTGATCACTCTTTTCACTGTTCTTGTTTTTTTGTTTCTGGAAATGTGCGTCGTCAATTACCTGAGCATCTGCCCGAGCAGAAAATAACGTCAAGAATAGTATACAAACAAGGGCTCTCATCTGATCTGGTTTTAATGGCAAATTACGACAAATTCGGAGGATTCGGAAATAGTTTAATGCTATTTATTAAAGGCGTATTGTTCAGCTACCTGCTGAAGATAGTTCAGCCAAGATGCTGTCTTCTACCTCTTTCGAATCCCATGTCTCTTCAATATCAGGACGCTCCATTACCTTTTTCATAATGTGATCCTGCAGTTTTCCCTGCTTAAGCGCCTCTGAATATCGAATATTGGTAAACGTTACCTGACTGTATAACGGAATCCACCTGTCAGGGTACAATTCGCTCATCCGTTTTTCGATTTTTTTCTGAAGCAGGAATGTTGGATCAGAAACATAATCTCGCATTACGTGATAATTTTGAAGAGAAAGATCTTGCACGGCATCGCCGTCCGGTTTCCGAAGTACCTGATATTCGGCAAAGATTTTTTGCCAATCCTCTCCCGAAGGATGAAGTGAATGCTTTTCCATAAGCTCTGCCAAAACTGAACAATCTTCAAATCCACAATTCATGCCTTGCCCGAAAAAAGGCACTGTAGCATGCGCCGCGTCACCGATTAATGCCACTTTACCCGAAGTCCAGGGGTAACACCTTATGATCGCCAAAGAAGAAAGCGGATGACTTTTCCAACTTCCAATCAAGTCCGGATGAATTTCGTAAAAATCGGGAAATGTACTTTGGAAAAAAGCAATTACTGCCTCATTGGAAGTTAATTTCTCAAAAGAATTTTCTCCTTCAAATGGCATAAATAAAGTGCAGGTAAAAGAACCGTCTTCATTCGCTAATGCGATCAACATAAATTGTCCCCTTGGCCAAATATGAAGCGAATGTTTGTCAAGTTTATAAGAACCATCTTCATTAGCTGGGAGTAATAATTCGCGATAACCATCATCAATATAGTCCTGGCTATAATCAAAGCGATCTAATTTTTGAAAACCACTGTATCTTACCGCTGAAAAAGCCCCGTCGGCTCCAAAAACGACATCTGCCTGATCAGAACTTTTATCTCCTGTATTCGTGTCTGCTAAATAAACAATTCCTTCTTCCAGATCTACGTCAACGCAACGCTTATTGCAATGAATTATCGCACCTCCTTCCTTCTCCGCGATGTCCATCATTTTGGCATTGATTCCTGCTCTTGAAACTGAATAAATGGCCTGGCCTTCCTTGCCGTAAGGTTGATGGGTTTCATTGCCTTCAACATCATGCATTAACCGACCATTCATAGGGATAGCAATCTTTTCAATTTCTTCATCGACACCGACTCCCTTTAGTGCCTTCCATCCCCTATTAGATAAAGCGAGGTTGATAGATTTACCAGCAGCGATATCGGCCAATCGTATATCATCCCGACGCTCATAAATGGTCACCTTATATCCGGCTTTTGCGAGATAAACAGCCCAAAGTGATCCAACCAATCCCGCACCAACTATAATCGCACTTTTTTCCATTTATAATTATCTTTTCCAGTGATTTTGAAATCGTGATTCTGAGAAAAGGGTGTTTCTTCTCTTCGTTCTCTTTTTATTGAACACCGCCGAAATTCGCCACAAGATAATTCCTGCCACAAGGATAAAAATTACTTGCATCATCAGCTTAACCATTAGAAAACTTTCATTCGCCACGCCATTTAAATATTCATTGATTAGTACAGGATCGTAAGCTACCTCAATCATCTCCAATTGCTTTTTCAAGACACTGTCCAAATCGATACACATCTTCAAATGAATTGTATAAGGGAACAGGGGCAATTCGAATCACATTGGGCTCTCTCCAGTCGGCAACAACTCCTTGTTAAGCTAAGGAATCATATAAAGGTTTTCCCTTACCATGAGCAAGGATAGATAATTGCGCTCCACGTCGCGAGTCTTCTTTTGGGGTAATTATTTCGAAAGAACAAATGTCGCCTTTGCGTTCACTAATGTCTTCGATAATAAGTTCTAAGAAGGCAGTCAATAGTTTACTTTTTTCATGAAGTTTTTCCATTCCAACTTCATCAAAAATATCCAGCGAAGCCAAATGAGCGGCCATCCCCAAGACCGGCGCATTGCTTAACTGCCAGGCCTCAGCGGTAGGAATCGCTTTAAAACCGGCCTCCATCATAAAGCGACTTTCTTTGTCATGTCCCCACCAGCCGGCAAATCGAGGAAGATCTGTATTAGTGGCATGCTTCTCATGAATGTACATTCCTGCAACGCCTCCCGGACTGGAATTCAAATATTTATATGAACACCAGGCCGCAAAATCCACTTCCCAGTCATGCATTTTCAAAATAACATTTCCGGCGGCATGAGCCAAATCAAATCCGACAATTGCTCCTACAGAATGCCCGGATTTTGTAATAGCAGCCATATCAAATAACTGTCCCGAATAATAATTGATACCACCAATCATGATGGTGCAAAGCGAATCACCAAGCTCTTCTATTTTGGCAATTATATCTTCTTCTCTAATAATGTGTTCACCTTCTCGCGCCCTGACTTCAACGATGGCATCAGAAGGATCAAATCCGTGATATCTGACTTGAGATTCAAGGACGTACTGATCAGAAGGAAATGCCTTTTCTTCACACAATATTTTATAGCGCTCCGGCTTGGGTTGATAAAAGGTCACCAGCAACAAATGAAGATTCGTAGTAAGACTATGTGTTACTACTACTTCATCAGAATTAGCGCCGACCAATCGTGCTGCCTTTTCGCTTAAAAACTCGTGATAAGCATACCAGGGTTTGCGAGCTTCAAAGTGCCCTTCAACGCCATAAGTTGCCCAGACATCCAGTTCATCCTTCAGGTATTTTAGGACAGATTTCGGCTGAAGTCCTAATGAGTTGCCGGTGAAATACACCACATCTTCTCCCTTTAGCTGAGGCATAAAAAACCGATCGCGATAACCTTTGAGTGGATCCTTTGAATCCATTTCCTTGGCATATTCAAGCGAATTTTTGTTTGCAACCATTGTTTGTATAAATTTGCTGGCCGATACAAGGGTTTTTGGCAGGCCCAAAGATACGGAACAATCGATAATTATGGCGATCTCAAGAAAAAAATCGGGTGAACTGTTTGATAGGGCGAAAGAGCTTTTTCCCGGAGGAGTAAATTCACCTGTCAGAGCGTTTAAATCAGTTGATGGCGTACCACTTTTTATTAAAAAAGGAGATGGTTGTCACATTTGGGACGAGGATGGAAATCAATTCATCGATTTCTGCTGTAGCTGGGGCCCATTGATATTAGGGCATAATAACGCAGAAGTAAAATCGGCGATTGAATCTGCTTTGGCGAATGGAACTTCTTTCGGGGCACCAACTGAATTAGAGAATAAGCTTGGCAGTTTAATCCTGGATAGAAATCCTTTTATCGATAAGATCAGATTTGTAAGTTCAGGGACCGAAGCAGTCATGTCGGGAATTCGATTGGCTCGGGGTTTTACGGGAAGAGATAAAATTGTAAAGTTTGATGGCTGTTATCACGGTCATGCTGATTCTCTTTTGGTCAAAGCCGGATCCGGATTGGCAACTTTTGGAACCTCATCTTCAGCGGGGGTTCCTGATTCATTTTCTGCTGAAACAATCGTTCTTCCATTAAATGATGAAGAAGCGCTTCAGGCTTGTATGAGCCAACACGGGGCGGAAATAGCTTGTATTATTATTGAACCTGTTCCGGCGAATAACGGACTGCTTTTACAAGACAAAAGCTTTCTCGAACTGTTGAGATCTGTTTGTACCGAGCAGGGTATTCTTTTGTTTTTTGACGAGGTGATCTCAGGATTCAGAGTCGCCTTTTCAGGAGCAGCGGAACATTACGGAATTAAGCCGGACATTATTACTTATGGCAAAATTATCGGAGGAGGACTTCCGGTTGGAGCCTACGGCGCATCTGATGAAATTATGAGCCATATTTCGCCACTTGGGGATGTGTATCAGGCCGGAACATTAAGTGGGAACCCCGTGGCTATGGCGGCCGGTTATGCACAATTAACAGCCTGCGCCAGGGAAGGATTTTATGAAGATCAAGAACAACGAACGGAAGCCTTTGTCAATCAAATAATGAAGCACGTCCGAGGGCACAACTATAAATTTGAAATGTTTTCAATTGCTTCGATTTTTTGGTTCGCCTTCACCGATAGGGATGCGATTCAAAGAGCCTCTGAAATCGAAGTAGATTCTATGGGACTGTTCAGAAGATTCTATGGCGACTTGCTCAATGAGGGTGTTTATCTCGGTCCATCCGGTTACGAAGTAGGATTTGTTTCTACAGCACATAGCCGTGATATTCTCGGTGATGCAGCGAGTAGGGTTTGCGAGGTTCTTGATCGACTATTCTCAGAAAGTTAACCACTTTGTAACGGAATTTACCAATCGACTATATTCCGTATATTTAACTGGTAGAAAGATATTTAATGAAACCCCTTGCATTTTTTTCGGCCTTATTATGTACCGTCCTTAGTTTTGGACAGCATGTACAGTTGACCGTCCAAACCGGCCATTCTGCTACGATTTCAGATATGTGCTATAGTCATGATGACAATTTCATCATAACTGCAGGACAGGATAATAAGATAATTGTCTGGGATATCTTTACCTCAAAACAATACTCTTCTCTTCTTGGTCATGACGCGGCTGTAACCGGAATAAGTTTACACCCTAACGGTGAAATTCTGGTTTCTTCTTCCTTAGACTCGACGATTCGAATTTGGAATATTAGAACAGAAGAATGCGAGAAAATCATTCGCTGCGATTCAAAATTAGGTGACGTTTGCTTCAAACCTGACGGAAGCGAATTTATAGCCGTCGGCCTTACAATTAATCGTTTTTCGTATCCGGAATACAAAGAGGAGGAGTTAGGAATTAACGCTCGTGACTATTTTACATCAGTGAACTACTCTTCCTCCGGAAATCTAATTGGAATTGGTGGAGCAAGTGAAAAAAAGGGTTATGTATACAATGACAGCCTTAATCGAATT
>CAZCAD010000192.1:0-6374 GCA_964496525.1 uncultured Flavobacteriales bacterium
GGCTTCGTCTGTGTTTTTAGTGTATCTCAGACATATAGAATACATTGCCCCCGAGTAATCGCTATAGATCCTGTCGAAAGCTTTTTTATTCCCTCGAATAAACTTTTGCTTAAGCTTGTCTGTATTCAACGTCAACTTTATTCCAGGATCCGTCTGTGCTTTATAATTCTTCTTGCTCTTTATTCAGTCATTAAGCAAGCGGTCCTGTTTCTTAACTATTAGACGCATACTTACCTCAATGAGTTGATTCTGTTTTTATTTTCTTTGCTCACCAAGCTTCTTTGCTCGGTTCATAATAATTACAGTAGGTGAGCCGGATGGTTGTCCCGTATTCAATTAATTTTAATAATTTAATGACATGATCCTTCGAAAAGTACTGATTTTACTGATGTTTGTCGGAATTTCATCCTCTGCTTCGGCTCAACAACCCTGGGTAAAAGATCCCGGAAAAGGGTATTGGCAAACCGGATTTACAGTTTTTCATTATGGACGAGTGTATAACAGTCCAACTGATTTTCAGAAAATAGCTCGTACGGTTACAGAGATGATTTTATCTCAGTATGTTGAATATGGTCTCTTAAAGCGATTAATGTTGACGGCTCAGATTCCGGTTCATATAGTGAGAACAGGTGATATCAGTGACGGCTGGGTCTTGCCAACCCTTCCGAAAGGAAGTCTAATCGGATTTGGAAATATTTATACAGCTCTAACCCTAAATTTGGTTCAGAAAGGAGGATTTGTGTTCTCTACCTCATTCGGCACGTATTTTAATAGTAGTAACAGGGATTATGGTCCCGGGCTGCAAACCGGTTGTAATGGAACGGGCTTCGAACCAAAACTTCTTGTTGGTCTTGGACGAGAAAAACAATTTTACGCCCTGGGCGCCGGAGTCAACTTCAGAACGAATTCTTATTCTCATCAATTAAAGATAGATGCCAAGTGGGGAAGTAGAATGGGTAAGAAAAAACGCGGATGGTTTATTGTTGGGCTAACAAACTGCATTCCACTGAATAAGAACGATGCCGCCACAAATTTCATTTTGGACTTTACGACTGAGGAAACATATTTATACAGGAATGAACAAGCTTATATAGGCTTCAATTTGACTTGGGGATTAGAATTAGAAAAGTGGAGTGGCTGGTTATCCTTTGGTGGTGGACCGGGATGGAAAGTAGGACAGAGCGCACCCATATCGCTTTCAATTGGAAGAAAGTTTGGACGAAAACTTAAAGAACCCAAGAATAAAACTCCCGGTGGGTATCTTCCTTACAAAGATTAGCTACTCTGAAGATTATTCATCCTCTATGGATATCACTCTCACATCGTAAACAACGTCACGATTAGCGGGAACGAAGTCAAGCAATCCCTTTTTACCGTAAGCCAATTTTGCCGGAATATCTATAAAAGCATTTTCTCCGGCTTTCATGACAGCCATACCTTGCTGAAGACCTTCCATGACGTTTGAATTCTTGAATTTGAAGCTGAAAGGCTCTTGATTTTGAAATGAATTGTCGTACATGTGGGCTCCCTCGCCTTTATAATAAGCGAAATAGTCAAAGGTGATCTCTTGGTTTTTGACAGGTTTTTTTGCGTCAACTTCTTCTTTCCATTTATATACCTTAACGCCTTCCTTTAGTTTGATCGGCTTAACAATATCGACGATTTCGATATCCACAATCAAATCAGCATTCGGCGGTACGATGGTAGAATATCCATCTTCACCATAGGCCAGAGCGTTCGGAATCATAATTCTTCCTTCATCGCCTTTGGCCATCTCTTGTAACCCAATTTCCCATCCTTCCACCATCATTCCAATTCCGGACTTCAGCGGAACGGGATAACCAATCTTATCGTTGTTGTCATATTCCTCGCCGCCGGCAACTCGTACCTTGTAGTTTACCAAAGCCACATTATCCGGGCCTACTTTGGGATTTTGAGTTTTGTTTGACCACTCAACTCTCAGACCGTTTTTGGATTGATAAACCATTTCGTTTGCATGACCATCTATGGTATCAACTAAGAGGACATTGTCATTAATGGTATCATTCAAATTCCGAAGTTCTGATATCGAGTCATGCGTACTATCATCCACTTCCTGCTCATCGGCGTTAACGCCTGAAACATCGCAGGCGATTAGACAGAAAGGCAGAACAAAAAAAAGAATCAAATTTTTCATTCTTCAGCTTTTTGAATTTTCAAAAGAGAAATGTCATAGATGACGGGCGTCAAGGGAGGGATATTTTCTTCGTCTCCAATGAGTCCGTGAGCCATGTGACTTGGTAAGATAAACTTAGCTCGATCTCCGACACACATAAACTTAATTCCTTCGTGCAGGCCGCTCTCGACATCTGTTTTTTCTACCACAAACTCTTCGGCACCCGTTTCTTCTGACGTATAGCAAATGGTACCATCCAGTAAAGAAATCTCAAATTCAACAAGAACAAGGTCACCTACATTTGCAGAATCAACCTCTTCACTTTTTTGATAAACCATGTAGCGAAGGCCGGTACCCGTTTGAGTCATTTTCCAATCAGGATGTGTTTCCAGAAAAATTTCGATCTCCGCATCCTCTTCTGCGGCAAATACAGAATTCATCTCGATTGAGTTTTCTTTTGTCCAATTGGGATCACTTAGCTCCATTTGTTCCTGTTCAGTTGAGCAAGACAGCAAAAAGACAGTGGATATGTAAATCAATTTTCTCACCTGTATTCAGTAGTCCATCAACGAAATTAGGAAGAATTGTTACACCATTTTTTAAGTTCAGCTGATAATTTTAACAAGGCTTTGTAGAGTCAGGATCTTATCGATTTATTGTGAGACTAAATGCTTGCTTAGTTCTTACTAAATCTATCCCGGTTAACCTCATGGAATCCCGGCAAAACTCGCTCAAAACGATCGATAGCGTCCGCCATCTTACCCAAAAACTTACCTCCGGCCGCGTTTCTGTGTCCACCTCCCTCGAAATATTCTCTTGCTAGATCGTTGACAGGAATATCTCCTTTGGAGCGAAAAGACAGCTTTATTAAACCGTCGGATTCCATAAAGAAAACGGCCATTTGAATTCCTGCAATCGCCAAAGCTTGATTCACCAATCCCTCGGTATCCCCTTTTTTCGCATTAAATCGTTCTTGTTCGCTCTGCAAAAGGGAAATATATGAAGTAGAAAACTCTTTTCGTATAACCAACTTTTCCAGAAGTGCGTAACTCGTCATTCGAATTCGATCTTCCGTATTACTGTCAAATACACTTTCATGCACCTCCCAATGTTTTACTCCGGCCTTAATCAGGTCCGCAGCAACCTGGTGCGTCTTTGGTGTTGATGAGCCAAAGCGGAATGATCCGGTATCCATAATAATTCCACAATAGAGCGGGGTTGCAATTTCTTGATTCAGCCGATCTAAATGTCCACGCGATTCCATTAGTTCATAAATCAATTGTGATGTCGAACTGTTTGCCGGATCAGAGAATATCAAATCACAGAATTCCAAATCGGGATCGCGATGGTGATCAATCATAATTCTCTTAGCGGAGGAATTAATCAGCAAATCATCCATTTTACCGATTCTTCCGGGAGCATTATAATCCAGACAGAAAATGACATCTGCATGACTGATGCTCTTTTCTACCTCAGAACTACGCTCTTCATAATTAATAATTTCAGGATATCCGGGCATCCACCAAAGGAATTCCGGTGCTTCATCAGGATGGCAAATAACCGCCTTTACACCTAATTTAGCCAGGTAATGGTGTAAACCCAGCGAAGAGCCTACGGAATCACCGTCAGGCGATTTATGAGCGGTAATCACAACAGAATCTGCCGCTGCCAGCAGCTCATCGAATAGGGCCAATTTATCGGGACTAAAGATCATCTTATAAAAAAACCCTGATCTTCCTTCGACATGCTCAGGAACCGATCAGGGTTTCTCAATTTTGTAGGCACTTATGATTTAAAGCACTAGAATCCCAGCTTAGGTGTCTTTCTATGTTCAAGCAGAACCCCAAGACAGCATTTGTCGCTTTGGTTCAATTTCCTGTTCTTACTTTCACCGCTCGTAGGAACCGCGACCTCCAGGTAGAATTTTCTTGTTTTATCCGTTGCGAACTGAACAAATGGTTGGTTTCCTTCATCGGCATTGTTAAAGACTGCTTCTTTTTGTTTTCTGATGTTGGTGTTACCATATTCATCTTTTACCCGAACGATAGCGTCTTGAAAAAGTGTAAATGCTACTTTTTCGCTTGCTCCTTCGGTCATGTCCGTGCAAATGCTCAAACGATAGTCATATCCTTTATAGGCGATAAAACTTAAGTTATATTTTTCGCCTTTCGCAATAGCGGCACTTTTTGACTGGTTATTTAAGTTCCAGTATTCAGCTTGCTGCTCTTTCGTTAATTGTCCTGTGCAGAAATAGTGTGTCTTGCTACATTGAGCATACGCTTCAAGAACGATTGTGCTCATCATGATTACTGCTAATAATAATGCTCTTTTCATAGGTCGCTTATTTAATAATGTTATTTCTCAATTCTTCGGCTTTGGCAGAAATATCTCTAAAAGCCTGCTCCGTCATGTTAAATGATCCTCCACCCGAAAGAATTAAGGTTCCTTCTTCATTACTATCAATGCTTGTGCCAGACTCCTCAAACTCCATACTATTCTCGAACACATCACTCAATGCGATTAGGTCGTCCATGGTTTCTGAAACCATTGGATCATCAGCATATTCAAGAATGAAATCCAGAAGATTTTCAAGTACTAATTTTTGATCTCCTATTTTTTCAATAACAGGGTCATCATCTACGTAGGTATCTACCAAATTACAGACGATATGGAGGCTTTCAATGTATCCTCCTGTCATAATTAACGCCAGTTCAACACCCTTCTCGTTTTCTTCAAGATACAAATAGCTGTCGAAATAACTGTCATTTGAAATAGCGAAAAGCGAGTCTGAGTCACCCTCATTACTTTGGATTCTCTCCATTATATCTTCATCGAAAGCTCCCGAAATATCGAGGTCCTCACCCAGTTCTTCGATTGCTTTAAAGTACAGTAAAAACTCTGTTCCTATCCCGAAACAGCTCATATATGCCAGATCCGCAGAATAAACACCGAAGTTCAGACATTTAGATTTGTGATCGATGTAATTCTCAATACCGTCAAGCGAATTGACCAGACCTACCTTTTGCTCTCCTCCTTGTAATTTGACGATTTCAAAAAGTTCATTTGGCGTAGGAACTGAATATTCAACAATTGGACCGTCTGGGTTATCATTGTTTTCGGTCAGCGTGTCGACATTATGTAAAGTTTCATCATCGTCTGCTCCACCTCCGCAGCTCACCATAAATAAGGCTGCCGCAATGACTAAAAACCCCTGTGTTAGCTTATTAGTTTTCATTAAATTTTAGCTTAAGACTATTGCAACAAATATAGTATTTTCTTCTCATCATACGGAAAGCGGCTTGCAAATGTTATCTGTTTGAGCAATTAATTCCGCTTTCAGTCCATCTGAAACGTTTACAAGGGGTAATCTTACTTGATTTGACATGATTCCAAGATGCTTTAAACATTCCTTTACACCGGCCGGATTTCCCTCTGCGAAAAGAGGTCCAATTATGGGTAAAACCTTGTAATGATATTGGCGCGCCGTTTCCATTTCATTATTCAAGGCGGCGCGGACCATTTTACCAAAGTCCTCGGGAAAGGCATTTCCTATAACGGAAATTACTCCGTCTCCTCCGCAGGCAATTATTGGTAAAGTTACTGCATCATCACCTGAAATGACTAAAAAGCCGGTAGGTCTCTCCGAAATAATTTGCATTATTTGCTCCATATTTCCCGAAGCTTCTTTTATCGCAATAATAGTTGAGCAATCATTTGCCAGACGAAGAGTGGTCTCAGCTGTTATATTCGAAGCTGTCCGGCCCGGAACATTGTAGAGAATAATTGGCAATTCTGTTGCACCGGCCAAAGTTTTAAAATGCTCATAGATACCCTGTTGTGTTGGTTTGTTATAATAAGGTGAAGCTGAAAGAATTGCGTCCACCTTTGATAAATCGAAAGTTTCAAAATCCTTTTGCAGTGCAGCAGTGTTGTTTCCGCCGATGCCAAAAACGACAGGTAGGCGACCATTGTTTGCATGAACCACAGTGTCCAGAACTTTCTGTTTCTCATCAAATGACAAGACAGGAGATTCACCGGTGGTGCCTTGAACAACTAAATAATCCAAATCACCCTTAATAAGAAATTCAGTGAATTTTTCCAGAGCCGGATAATCGATGTTTTTGTTTTCGTCAAAGGGGGTCACCATTGCCACTCCCAATCCTCTTATTCTACTTCTATCCATTTTTACTTAATAATAATAATTGATGCTTTACATTCT
>CAZCAD010000193.1:0-6359 GCA_964496525.1 uncultured Flavobacteriales bacterium
CCCTCTTTGCCGTATGCATAAGAGAGATTGGTGAGCATACGCTTCAGTATGTCGGAATTCGAACACGGCTCAAAATAGTCATTCTGCAAAGGAAGGTTGAGACTTCTCAAATAGTTCTCGATTTCGTTATGATCGAATATTCTTCCTTTACTAAACGGGTTAATGTAGAAAAGTATGTTCCGATCTTCATCAAGCCCCAGCATTTTGAGCGTTTGGAATTCATCCATGAATCCAAGCACAAAATGGTTCGGCAAGTTAACACCATAAATCGGAATCTCCAATTTTTGAGCGATCACAGAGTACAGTATAGAAAGTCTTAGCGGGTTTCCGACTTTTGATTCGAGCACCGTATTTAAGTACGAATTCTGAGGTGAATAAAAGTTTGTTTTGCTCGATTTGAAACCACAGAGATCAAAGAGTACGTGGTTAAATATTTTCACAATTTCGAAAGCAGTATGTTCTTCGCTGATCTCCAGCCAAACCATCTGTTTGATCTTCTCCAACTCATCTTCGACCTCATCTGTATCAATGTTTGGGTATTGAAACTTGCTGATAATCAAAGCTCCCCTCAGGAGATCGCGATTTGAAGACTCACGCCAATTGTGCAAATCTGTTTTGATTTCATTAAACTGAATGTCGTCAATTATCTTACGCATTCGCCGATAATGATGGTCAGCGAGAAATTCATTTCTCGTTTCCAACTGATGAACAATATCAGTTCCCATTCCAACTAAAGCCTCGCGAACCAGGCTAAAAATATCCGGATCGGGATCCTCCACTAATCGAACCAATGCGTCGATCTCTCCGATATTTGGCAAATTCAAAGTCTGCACATAACAAATGTACGTGAGAACCCAAACTAAGTTCCATTTGGACTAAAATCTTTTGAACGCCATCATGTTAATCTGCCCTATGGTAGCTGGAGATGCAGGCCGAAAATGATTTGTTGGAATTTAGACCGATAAGCGATCCAGGACTTGTGTAATTAACTTTTTCATTGGCTCTTCATGGTCGGTCAGGAACTGTCCGCTGTAGCGGTTTGCGAGAACGAGACAAACGGTTGCGGCTTTATGTCCTAAAGCATCTGACAAAGCATAAAGACAAGAAGTCTCCATCTCAAAATTGGTAACCTTCAATCCTCCCCATTCAAATTTTCGGAGTTTGGATTTGAGGTCAAGTTCTGATAATGGTAGCCGAAGCGCTCTACCCTGAGGACCATAAAATCCGTTCGCCGTAAGGGTAATTCCGGAATAATTGTTAGGTGCTAAGATCTCGAATAGGTCGTCATTTGCCGACTTGAAATAGGGCTTGTTCAACTCAGTCGACCAGTCAACGCTGCTGTTGAACTTTTGAAGAGCTTCGCACTCCTCCGCATCATAGTCGATTTGATAAAAGTGAGCAACTCCATCAAGTCCGAGGACATATTTTGAAACGATATGGGAGCCGGGGACGATATCATCTTGCAATGCACCGCAGGTGCCGATGCGAATAAACCGAAGAGATTTCTTTTCGGAGCGATCAATCCGCTTATTCAGATCGATATTGACAACTGCATCAAGCTCATTTAGAACAATGTCAATATTATCGGCGCCGATTCCGGTTGAGATCGCTGAAAATTCTTGATTATTATAGCTGCCTGTGATAGTGTAGAACTCCCGATTTTGAATTTTGAATCGAATAGAATCAAATTGTTCTGCGATTACATCCACCCTATTTTGATCACCGACCAGAAGGATAGTGTCAGCAATATCCTCAGGAGCTAAATCCATATGATAAATTCGGCCTTTTGCATTAAGAACTAATTCAGAATCGCTATACTTCTTCATTTATATTATTCTATCTTAAAATCTTGATTTTGGGTGTATTATCTAAATTTATATCAAGCAATTCTTCAATAATTTTCGGACGATTTACCAGAGTTGGTAAGATGTTTTCGTATCGTTCTTGAAAACCACGATTTGGATATACTTTTTGCCTTAGCCTATCAATCTTTCTAAAGTTATCTTCGTGCTTTCTTTTTTCGGCATTGAGCATCTTCCTCTCTATCGTTTTCATCGATTTCTTCATTCTACTCATTTCGGCCTCAACTGCTGCTGATAATGAATGATCTATGGCCTCGGCATGCTCTTTTAACTGTATACTTAGTTGATCCAACAGTTCATTTTCCTCTTTTAGGTCCAATTTGCCACTGCTTTCAACTATTGCAATCTCCTTTTCAATCTCAGATGAATCTGTTTTTAGGCTGACAATATCCAAATTGTACTCTTTCATTAAGGCCTCATCTTTCTTATTGAGCAGGATGTACGAGTCCCTTACACGAAGCATGGGAAAAGTGACCTGAAGTTCATCGAAAAGCGCCTTGATTTGCATCCAGTAGGCTATTTCGCCCCCGCCGCCTATATAAACCAGATTTGGCAAGATGCATTCCTGATATAAGGGTCGCATAAGCGCATTTGGGGAGAATCGTTCAGGTTTCGAAGCTAATTCATCGAGCAATTCTTCCAACTTCCGGTTCTTCTCTCCTATTTTGAACCCTTCTGGCTGTTTGATTATTCGCTCCCGAATCCCATTCTCATCGATATAGAACAAATTGCATTCTCGAACATGTACCTGTTGATCATAGCCATTTGACTCCAATTCTTTATTCGTCCTACTCACGCACTTCTCCACTGTTCCATTCGACAACTCATTTTGAAATATTTGCTGCATTTCTCCTTTCAAATCAGCATCATCTCCATCTAAAATCAGCAACCCATATTCTCCGAACAAATGATTAACAAGTTTTCGGTTTGCATCGGCTAGATTATTTGCGTCCCGATAAAAGTCTGTGAGTCCATTGACTATTTTAGCCAATTCCGGGTTTTGATAGGCTCCATCAATCTCATCCAAAAAGTCATTTATCCCATTTAGTCCGATCCTACCTACCGACATTGAGTCATTTTCTCTTTCCCAACTCAACTTTCTGCCATATAAGTGGATATGGTTGATCTCCTCAAAGTCATGATCTTCTGTCGCCATCCAGAAAATAGGAACGAATTCGTGGGACGAATGGTTTTTATTCAAGGAAGAAGCCAAAACAACGGTTTGGGCAATTTTATAAATGCTATAAAGCGAGCCGGTCATTAAGTTGAGCTGATGGCCGGTGCATACGGTAAAGCAATTGTCCTGAAGTAAGGCATTAAGATTGTCACCTGACCTCTTCGACATATCGAAACCATCATATTGCAGCTTTAGAGATTTATGCAGAAGTTGACGCGATTCATTTGAAAACAATTTTTTGGATATTTGCTCAGGAATATCATCGATTTTAAAGGGAAGGCTTACGAACTGAAGTGCTTTTTCCTTATTGTCGATCAAATCTCTAACAAGCTGTGAAGAGAGTCCTATGGATTCGAATGTTAGTTCGGCCTGTACCATGCGACAAAAATAGAAATAAAAGGTATTAAAACCCCATCAGCCTGAGGCGGACTGAACCCCAAAAGTGGAATCGAAGCAAGCATCGAGGTACCTACCATCCGGTTTACCTGCTCTGCCTACCATGCCTTGGGCAGGTAAACCGGTAGGCAGGCCGAAGGCATAGTAGGCAGGTTATACCAAAATCCGCTAAACAGCGGGATTAGTTCAACTTACTATTTTGAGTTCGTCACGCCTTGCGCCTCCGCTAAAGCTTTGGCGACACGCGGAAGGCGGACTTCTCAAAATCGAGTTTCACTAATAAATGTCAAATCTCTTTGGAATCCTCTCGGGATAAAAAGACAACAACCAAGGTAAATATTCCGGAAAATATGCCAAGCTGGTAAAATGATAGGTCTCTGAGAATAAGAAATGTGAGTAAGATCCAGACCAGATTTGCAGCCAGAAAGAGCCGAATTCCCATTTTATCAAACTTCAACATCTTCAAGAGACCAAGCACCACGGCAAAGCAAAGGACAACGATGACTAATAGAATTACAACAGATAGAATAACCTTTGTAGTTGATATTGAAGAGTCATCAATATCTGTCAAGAAGCCTGTACCGGTTAAACCTGACACCATGAAGAAGAAGGCCACAACCCCGACAATTGCGTTTCCTGCAATGCCGATGTAAGCAATTATTTTGAATAATGACGATCGTTCTTCGGACGCTTCCGGTTCGTTTTCTTCTATTTCCATTTTGCAAATTAATAGAAAGAATCCGACTCCGCAATAGCTCTGTCAGACAATGGAGCAATGGCTATGAGTAGATTGAAGAATAAATTTCTTAATCTTGCAGAAGAATCACTGAATTATTGATTATGAAAGCAACGATTACGACTAGCAAAGGAATAATGCAGGTTGAGCTGTACAAAGAAACTCCGACCACGACTGAAAACTTCGCCAAACTGGCCAAAGAAGGATTTTATAACGGCTTAACCTGGCACAGGGTTCTACCTAATTTCGTCATTCAGGGTGGATGCCCGAACGGAACCGGATCGGGTGGACCGGGATATACGATAGATTGTGAAATAGAGTCTGAGAAGCAGTACCACGACAGGGGTGTTCTTTCGATGGCTCATGCCGGCAGAAATACGGGTGGATCCCAATTCTTTGTTTGTCACAGTCGCGATCAAACTTCTCATTTAGATGGAAACCACACGTGTTTTGGAATTGTAACCGAAGGGGTTCAGGTCGTCGATCTTATTGAAGAAGGAGATAAAATCGAAAGTATAGAGATCGAGGGCTAATTAGTGTCTGGTCGGAAATACAGCAAAATTCAAATTACTTCTTTTTGCCATCTTTTCATTTTTTTCTAATCGATTGATGCTTAGGCATCAACTCATAGAATAAAAATAAAAATCTAATCAAAAATAAGTGAATTTAGAAAAATTGTCTATTTCCGACCAGACACTAACTACTCTTGCTCCTTAATCAGTTTGGCAACATCCGGACATTTTTCTTCTAAAGCTGAGTTCCAGCCGGCATCGGCCATAATCTCTCCTCCGTATTCATCTACAATAGCGCGATCACATTCATACCAGATTATATCTTGATCCCCCTCGGCATCCATGCATTCACAAAAGGCCTCCGCCGCTTTTCCTTGTTCTTCGGAGTAACCTCCGCAAGAAGTAATTCCAATTGCAACTAATCCAATAATAAAACTTCGTTTAATCATCCTATCAATTTAATGGGTAGGTGGATAAATGTAGAAAATATTCTGAAGATGATTTCTTATTTATCGAATAAATGAACTACCACGATGCAAGCATGCCAGGTAGTTCATTTAACGGTTAACCCTGGTGGGAGGTTAGTTTTCACTTAAAAAACACTTCTGTCACCATTTCAAATCCTGCCTCCTTATTCATCCACTCAATTATTTTGCTTTTGGATTGAGCCAACTCATCCCGCATAACCGAAGAATTAATCTCCAGTATGAGGACTTGATTATTAATAATTTTTGAAGCGGTTCTCGCGGCTACTGCCTCGCCCATCTTATCGTCCCACATATTTAGGATAGACGTTTGCTGCATTTTTTTATCTATGCCCATGGCTTTGAGATAAGCATCCATAGATTCCTTCATACTTACGCCGTCATCTTTTCTATTTTTCCTCAATGTGCTCTTCCTTTAATTCGAAAACCTTTTTCTCTATTGTAATTTCCTTAAATACCTTGTCGATTCGATCCATATCGGTATCCGAAATAAACACTTGTCCAAAAGCATGATCTGATACTAACTTCATCAAATGCCGAACCCTATGGTGATCCAATTTATCAAAAATATCGTCCAGCAGCAAAATCGGTTTCATCTTCAAGAGATTCGATATAATTTCAAATTGGGCCAATTTTAATGCGATTAGAAATGATTTTTGTTGTCCTTGAGATCCAAATTTTTTAATCGGCTGTTCGTGAATCATGAAATTCAAGTCATCCTTGTGAATCCCGACATTTGTGAAGCCTGTTGCCGCATCTCTTCTTCCGGACTTAAATAGCTCTTCGGCAAAATCACCTTCATCTAATTGTGATCTGTATTCTATCTGAATTTTTTCCTTTTGACCGGATATCAAATCAAAGTAACGTTGGAAAACCGGAATGAAATCATTTAAAAAGTCACATCTTTTTTGATGAATTATAATACCATGTTCCAACAACTGACGATCCCAAACTTCAATGCTCTCTTCCTCGAAAATCCTTAGTTCCTGAAATCGCTTCAGGAGAGCATTGCGTTGCTGAAGAACCTTATTATAAAGAATAAGCGTATCGAGGTAAGTCTTGTCAAACTGAGAGATAATGCTGTCAATAAACCTTCGCCTTGTTTCACTTCCGTCACTAATCAAATTACGATCGTATGGTGAAACAACTACAGCAGGGAATTTCCCGATGTGATCCGCCAGTTTCTCATAC
>CAZCAD010000194.1:0-6354 GCA_964496525.1 uncultured Flavobacteriales bacterium
CTTGACTGCACATAGCGCAGGTGGTTGTGACGCAACTATATCCAAGATTATTACGATTGACGATGTAATTATCTTCTATGTGCCTAATGTCTTTACTCCTGACGGAGATTCATACAACGAAGTTTTCAAACCTATCATGACAGCCGGATACGATGTCTATGACTATCATCTAACCATCTTTAACAGATGGGGAGAAGTGGTGTTCGAATCATTTGATGCTGCATTTGGCTGGGATGGAACTTATGGTAATGAAGGCTTGGTTCAAGACGGAGTTTATGTATGGGCGATCGAATTCGGCGAAACAATGTCGGATAAGAAACACAGGCATAAAGGCCACGTGACAATTTTGAAATAGTCTAAGGATTGCAAAATCGTTGCACTGTCTTAAAAGCGTTGCACTATTTTAGAGGAACCCTTTTGATTTGGGAAAAACAAAATCCTGATGTCAGCCTTTGGCAGATGTCAGGATTTTTTTATTCTGTCGCCTCGACGAGGTAATTGAGCAGGTTCACTTCATTCTTTAATCCCATTTTCTTCCTCATTCTTGTTCGCTGTTTTTTAATTGCATCATGGGAAACGTTCATAATATTCGCAACTTGCTTGATTCCCAAATTCATATGAAAGTAGGCACAAAGCTTCAGGTCGTACGCTGTTAATCTCGGATGTTTATTTTTCAGTTGAGTAAAGAAATTTTCGTGTACTTGCTCGAAATACAACCTGAATTGATCCCATTCCTGATCTTGCCCCATTGAGGATTTTATCTCTCTGGAAATGGATCGAATACTATGGACCAGATTCAAATCTTGAGTCGTGTTACTCATGACTTTTTCCTCCAGGCCTTTTAGATTTTCCTGTAAGCCGCTCATATCCTCGGACTTTTTAAGCATTTGCATCGTCAAAGTCGTAAGCTCTTTATTTTTTAGTTCCAGTTGCAGATCAAATTTTTCTCTCTGTACGGCACGAAGGGCCTGTTCGTGTAAATTCTCTTGTTGCGCTCGAACATGGTCAGCTTCTCTTAGTTCCTTCTCCTGACTGAAAAGACGACTTCGCTGCTTAAACAAAAAGTACAGCGCTATCGCAATTGCAATGATAATTCCCAAAGCAATAAAGAGCCATATTCTCGCCAAGGCTTCTGCCTCTTGTTTTGCTGAAAGTATTTCCTTTCGTTGGTTTAGATGACTAATCTGTCTTTCTTGTTTGTTGATTTGATGGGTCAGCTCCAAACCATATATGGCTTCGGTATTCTTTCGCTTTTCCAGTGTGTCCAAAATCGTACGGTACATTTTATAGAAAATCAGGGCTGAATCAGCATATCCAAGCTTGTTGTATACGTTTGATTTGCTCTCATACACCTGATTTAAAAGCATCACAGCCTTTATACCCGACAAGCTGGTGCTTGCACTGTCAAAGTACATCAATGCAATCTCGTTCTGATTTCGTTCTTCGGCAACTCTTCCAAGAAAATGATAGCTTCTTCCGATCCACTTTTTGGCATCAAGGAAATATCCAATTTCAAGAGATCGCTTAAAACATATTTCAGCCGAATCAAGTTGGTTTGAATTAAGAAACACACGACCTAAGCGCACCATTACCTGAGTGTACTGAATTGGCTGATCCAACTCCCTTCTCATTTCCAACGCCTGATATAGATAATAACGGGCTGAGTCGAAATTCTCGTTAATGAGGTGGTTTGTACCGATTTGCGTGTATGAAGCTGCAATTCCTTTTTTTAGACCTGTTTTTTTAGAAATTGCCAGGGCCATTCGGTTGTACTTATTCGCCTTTTCAAGATGATCGGTTTTTTTGAAGACCTGACCCATAGAATTCAGCGCCCGTACCATCATCATGGTGTCCTGTAAGACATAACCCACTTCTACAGCCTCCCTACTGAGCTCAAATTGTCTAAATCTGTTGCCTTGAAAGCGGATTACCCTAATCAAATTCATAATGGCTTTTGCTTTCATGTCATTTAATCTGAATTTCACCGCGAGTTTATAGACGTTATTGCCAATTTCTACCGCTTTTTCAAGATGACCTTCTTGGGTATGCCTGCGCATAGAGTTTAACATGGCCTCCAATTGTAGTCTTAATCCAGCCTGCAATTGACTGTAACCGCCAGCTTCTATCGATTCAATGTCCCAATTCAAGGTGTCCGGCCGTAATATGTCGCTAGCAGCCTGGTGGCTGATGTCGTATGGAATAGAATCGGTGACTTCTGCGTTTAAAGGTGCGTCCGTGAGTGGCCCGTCCTTATCGGCATCAATCTGCTTTTTTTGCTCATAATGGCGAAATCCCTGTGCAAAACTGCTTTCGGATGAAAAGAGCAGTAAAAAAAGTGTAAATTTTAAAAATGTCCCTCTTATAAATTGAGACCTCTCCAAATCGTATTTAGTTAAATATCTGATAATAAGATAATTAATTATTATTATAAATTTACAAAAAATTAATTGTCCCCCAAATGTCCCCATGCTTTTTTTGTTCAATCAAAACCTATATCCTAAATTTGCTCTAACCATTTGGAGCTTATTAGAACGAACGCTAATTCTGAATGGCAAAAAGCATCTAGAACAAGAATTTTTCTTGCATAGATAAATTAAAAAAATAAAAAAGGTTCCCAAAGCGCCAAGTGGGGACCTTTTTTTATTGGATGTTATTGAAACTTCTCTGAATCCAGGTCGGGCCAACTCAAGTCCATTTCCTTCAGAGAACTCAAGATTTCTTTAGCGATGAAATTAATTTTTACCCAGTTCTTATCCGAGGGAATAATATGCCATTGAACTGAATTACATTTTTGAAAAATCTCTTCATAGACCGCTTTATAAGCTTCCCGTTTTTTTCGAGACTCCCAATCACCGTCTTTGTGTTTCCAGTATTTGGTTGGATTTTCTGTTCGCTCGGTCAATCGCTGCAGTTGTTCTTCTTTGGAAACATGTAAATAGAATTTTAGAATGCTTGTTCCGTTCGATTGAATCAATTCTTCAAATTGGTTAATTTGTTCATAACGGGCATTCACCTGTTTGGCCTGTAAGAATCCTTCTACGGTCGGCACCAAAATATCCTCATAATGCGAACGATTAAAAATGTGAATCATCCCTTTGGCAGGAACTTTTGAATGTATGCGCCATAAAAAATCATGGGCCATTTCAATTTCAGTTGGTTTTTTGAAACCATAGACATTACAGCCTAAAGGATTGATGCCACTAAAAATTGTTCGAATGGTCCCATCCTTGCCCGAAGCGTCAACTCCCTGCAAAATGATTAGGAGACTTCGACCAGTGGAGGCGTATAGAACCTTTTGTAAGCTCGATATTTCCTTAATTAACGCCTTATTTTCATCTTTTTTGTCCTTCTTATTCCAATCGGCAGGACCTTTGGTGTCAATTCTTTCCAGCATATTTGAGCTTTTCAACCGCCTTTGCCGTGGCCGTGGACGGTCTGCAAGATAAGTATTTCTTCTCCACGCCATGAACAAACCAATGAGGGAGATTATGTATATTTCTTTTCTTAATCATGAGTTCCAAAAATCAGCCCATCGGACCCTTCAAAGTTTTTGGTGGATGTCTATCCTCGCTCGGAATAATGGTTACTATGACATTGTTTGCGAGTGAGCAGTACATCGCTGGAACTGTGGCGGCCGTGGGATTAGCATTTATTTTGTGGAAGTACTTTCGATTTACTCAAGCCGAACTAAAAGGGAGCAGTAAAAAGCGGTATGCCTTTCTGGAGAAGGAGGCCGGATTTGAGAAGTATCTGATGGAATTGGTTTCCTGCGCGATTAAGATAGACAGGGAAAATACCGATTCGGAATTCAATTATATCCATGCCGCTTTATCCAAACATTTCGATCCTGATAAAGTGACGCGGATGATGAAGTGGTTGAAAAAGAGTCTGGATCTTAGCATTGACTACAGACAGGCATGCAAGGTTGTGGCTTATGGGTTTCCACTCGCGTCAAAGGTACAATTGCTGCATTTGCTACTGGGGATTGTCACCGCAGACGGTTACTTAGCCACCAGGGAATATGAGCTGATTAAGGATATGGCCCGCCAAATGCGCATCCCTTTTCGAACATTTGAAAGTGTCTTGGCTATGTTCCGTTTTGTGAGAGAAGGTGAAAAGAAGAAAAGGACATATACGAAAAGGCGTAGTGGATTCAGGACCTCTCTAAGCGAAGCTTATATCATTCTCGGTCTTTCCGAATCTGCTTCAGATAAGGCCGTCAAGAGGGCGTATCGAAAACTGGCGGTACTGCATCATCCTGACAAAGTGATGCACATGGGAAAGGATTTTCAGAAAGCGGCCAAAGAGAAATTTCAAAAAATTCAGGAAGCGTACGAGGTCGTTAAAAAGAGTAGGGGAATGAATTAATTTGCAGTGTGCAGATTGGTCATATCCAGTTTAATACCTGAGTCATCTATTATAAAAACTCGAAACAACCCACTACTTGAAGATTTAACAAAATCAAAAGGAGATTTGATATCTGTACCAACAAAAATATCAATGTGATTGCCCTTAATCGCGCTTCCCGTATCACCGGCAAAGAAATAACCGTCGTGCACAAATGATACCTCATCACGCATAAATTTGGTGCCCTTCGCTTCCGGAATATAGACGACCGTTCCAAAAGGAATAACTTCAGGATCTGTCGCAATTGTCCTATAGGGTACAAGATTATATCCATTCACGCCTTCACCAAAACCGCTGCTTTCTTTGAAAAGAACTTTTCCTGACTTTTCATAGCCTGAGTAGTTTTCCAAGCCCGAACATTTTCTGCAGTCGAATAATACAGAGTCTGATCTTCCTGCATAGTTTAAAACAACATCACCACTATCCGTTTTGAAAAGGACTGTTCCTTCGATGACTGCATCGCACCATTTGCAAGAATCCAAACAGAAGCCGGTCGGTTCTTCTTTCTCGTCCAAAAGTGGTATTCCGTCCGGAATTGATTCTACCGTTGGGACATAATACCAAGTTGCCCAGAGATCAATTGTATCCGAGAAAAAGGGTTCTTGCCATTGATAAATTCCAAAATTCCTTACTCTATCCGGGCCCTGGTCCATCTTCTGAAGTAGATAATTCAGTTCAGACTGAAATTCATAAAAGTCAAAATTCTGAGGATCGTCGTGTCCATCTTTAATTCCGGAATCAAGTACGGCATGAAATCCCGGAGTCAGCCATTTTTCTGCTCTCATGGATGCCACCAGATAGAGCAAGGCCAGCGTTTTGTACTGCTCCTGTGTAAATCCCGGAGATGGAGCAATTACATCGTTTCCATCCCATTTGGTAGAATCACTTTTCCTTGGTTGAACCAACTCAATGTGAAGAAACAAGCCTTTGGAAACCGACTCATCAATCTTCTGTAATTCAAGTTTAGTCGCTCTCCATGGAGTTGAAAAATCAAGTTGGCAAAGAATTTCACCGGTTCGACTGATAAAGGCATGGGCCAGAGGAGATCTGCCATTTTCTGTCGAAAAATAGTCATCAAGATTGTTGAATTCCCAGCTTGCTGAATCAATATTTGTCGGGAAGTCACCGTCCCCATAATTGGGAAAACTCGTATCGTGGATGATAAAATATTTTGCTTTACTTCCTTTCGAATTTGTACTAATAGAGCTGTCCAAACTTCCACATATTTGTGTGATCTCGTTTTCGGCCAAATAACCCTTCACCAGATTTTTACGCCGATTGAAATCCGCATGATACTCATCTGAAAAGAGGGCCTCTATCATTGTAGTATATGTGCCTTCTCGAATGAGCTGCCAATCAATTTCACCTGAAGGGAGGACTCTCGAGCTTAGCAGGCATAGCTCCGAATATCTTGACGTATCGAACTCTTCATTTTCAGAATCAAATAATTTATAAGGCTTTTGTCCAAAGCTATTTGAAGAGATAATGACGAATATGTAAATCAGATATTTTTTCATTAGACATTATAACAAAGGGTTTGTATAGAGGTAAAAATTACGCGGGTTAATGGAAAAAGAGTTTTTTTGCCATGCACATTCTTTGTTATAATGTCTATCACCATTCCGACCGTAATAAATCTTCTTGAAGTTGTTTCATCACAACGTCAGTTTCAGGATGATCTGTTTGAAGAAGAAAGGCGTGGATGGTAGATAAGAGACTGTTTCCTTCTTGAGGAACAAAGGCCCAACCCTTAATTGAGTTTTCAGTCAACAGCAGATTTGAGGAAACGATAATAGCATGAGAATAAAGACGACCTTGAAATCCATATCGTCTTCCCAATTCAAAAAGCACATTGCTATCAAATTTTGAAGTTTTGGCTACATAAGGATTTTGATCAATCCATGTATAGATTTCGTCTGTTACCGGAGTTTTAAGCTCGATATTGAA
>CAZCAD010000195.1:0-6350 GCA_964496525.1 uncultured Flavobacteriales bacterium
ATGAATCATACGCATTTTTAAATAGAGCAACAGGGCCGTATTGGTGGGCGTATGCTTCGATGATGACCTGTAATGTGATATCGCCGCAATTAATGTGGATTAAAAAACTAAGAAGAAGTTTACTTTTCACCTTCTTTATATCCATCGTAGTAAATACCGGAATGTGGTTCGAACGATTTGTAATTATCGTCACCTCAATCCATAGAGACTATCTTCCTTCGTCATGGACGCTGTTTCATCCGACCTGGACAGATATCGGTGTATTTATCGGAACCCTGGGAATTTTCTTCGCATTTTATTTGGCCTTTGCGCGATACTTCCCCGTATTGGCAATGGCTGAACTGAAAACAATCGCCAAAATCTCCGGTGAGTCATACAAGAATACAGATGGAGATGTGCATCAACTTCAAAGAAGTGGTGATGCCGGAGCCACTAAAGCCAAAGATGAAGACAAAGAAACTGATAATGATACTTCTGCTTCCTCAGGAAACGAGGAAGAAGAAAAAGAATAACGAATAGTTATGGCAGAAAAAGTTATATACGCATCATACGACGACGATCATGTTCTTCTCGAAAGCGCCAAGAAATTGGTTGCCGATGGAGTGAATATTACAGAAGTGTTTTCACCATTTCCGGTGCATGGAATTGATTCGGTGATCGGGGTTAAACATACAAGATTAGGAATCGTCGCATTTATGTTTGGTCTGTTTGGTCTGGCCCTGGCACTAATCGGATTCAAATACTTAATGATTACAGATTGGCCATTGAATATTGGTGGTAAACCGAGTTTTACTCTTTTGGAAAACTTTCCGGCCTTTGTCCCTATTACTTTTGAGTTTACGGTTTTATTCGCCGCTCACGGAATGGCCATTACTTTCTTCCTTAGAAATAAAACCTTGCCCGGAATGCCGGCCGATAATCCTTATCCACAAACTACTGATGATCGTTTCACTATGGAAATCAGACTTTCGGAGAACTCAATGTCGTCAGAAGAAATACAAAAAAAGGTGAAGGCGACTGATATTATAGAAATAGAAGAGAAAGATTACGTGGTGATTAAATAACACTTCATGAATATGAAATTGAAGGAAATAAAATATTTTACAATTGTTGCAGTGGCAAGCATCATGCTCTCCTGCGTTAGCGATCCGAATTCTCCGGGTCTTGAATATATGCCGGATATGTATCGTTCACCGGCTGTAGAAGCTTATGTTGATTATGCAGAGGTTCAGGGAATTTACAGTGAGGATGCTCAAAAACTGATTGAAGAAAAATTCTCCTTCATACCACCTAACGGAACCATTCCTTATTACGGAACAGTCGATAGTGTTGTAGGTATGATGATGCCGTATCGTCACGGAGCTCCGGTTGGGGCTGACAAGACACACGGTCTTTACGGTGTCAGGCAAGATTCGGCAGGTTATGCAAACGCGGCCTTGGATGTAAATCCGATTCCTTTTTCTGAAGAAGTATTAAAACAAGGAAAAGAATTATTTGAGTCATTTTGTATTCACTGTCACGGTGAGACAGGTGATGGACAAGGGACGGTGATTGTTGGAAGTCTTGGAAAATTTCCACCCCCGGGGGCTTACGGAGGCCCTTTGAAAGACTTACCGGCAGGACAAATTTTCTATTCAATCACCTATGGTAAAAATGCAATGGGATCACATGCATCTCAAGTGAATAAAGAAGAGCGTTGGAAATTGGTTCATTACGTTCAGAAATTACAAGGAGTAGATCAAGGTAGTTCAGATTCGACTGCAGTGGATATGCCCGATGCTGAGGGTGAAGGGATGAATGCCAACGACGAAGATCCGATGCCGGTGGAGCCTGTTAATCCGGAGATGGACATTAATAATTGATTAAGAAGTACTAATACTGAAAATAACATTACATGGAATTTCAAATTTCAGATAAAACCAAAAAAGCAATTTTCACAACAATTGGAATTGGCTTAGTGGTTTTTATTATTGGAGTAGTCAGGAACTCAGGCGAGGATACCTTCATGACGAGACTATTCTCCAATTTTTTAATTGATGGATTTTTCTTTTTCGCAATAGGACTTCTGGCTCTTTTCTTTTTGGCACTTCAATATGCCACAGAAACAGGATGGTTTGTACTCGTTAAGAGGGTAATTGAAGGGATTGCCTCCTATATCAATGTCGGAATTGTAATATTACTGGTATTGTTTATAGTCTTATCCGCAACGAGTGGCGGTTTCACCGGTATCTTAACCGATCACGGTCATCATACCGGTCATATTTATGCTTGGATGGATTCGGCTTTTACAGACCCTGCCAGTGCCCAATATGACGAAATCATTGCCAATAAAGCACCATTCTTGACAAAATGGTTCTTCTGGTTGGTGACACTTATTTATTTTTCAATTTACTTCTTCTTTTACAGAGGATTTAGAAAAAGAAGTTTGCAGGAAGACATAGAAGGCGGAACGAAAATCCACATGAAGAATTATGCAAGAGGTGCGCTGTTCTTGGTTTTATTTGGATACTTCAGCTCAACTTCGTCTTGGCATTGGCTTATGTCAGTTGATGCCCATTGGTTTTCGACCTTATATGGTTGGTACATATTTGGAGGAATGTGGTGCACAGCCATGACAACAATAATGCTGTTGACTTTATATCTCAAAAAGAAAGGACATTTAGAACATGTAAGCGAACACCATCTACACGACATCGGTAAATGGATTTTTGCCACCTCGTTCTTATGGTCTTACTTATTCTTCTCTCAGTTTATGCTTTACTGGTATGCAAACATTCCGGAAGAAGTAATATATTATGACTGGAGGTTTGAAAATTATAAATTCGTCTATTGGGCGATGTTCATGGTTAATTTCATTATTCCTATGGTGATTTTAATGTCAAGAGAAGCAAAAAGAAATACCGGAATTCTAGCCGTTGTTTGCTGTATTCTTATTCTTGGACATTGGACGGATATTTATATGTTGATTACTCCGGGTACTATGGGAGAATATGGATGCATTGGATTTATCGAGGTTGGATTATTCCTAACTTTCGCTGGAGTGTTTACCTACTTCGTCTTGAATACGCTTACCAAAGCACCATTGACGCCGAAGAATCATCCGTATTTGGATGAGAGTAAACACCATGAGATACTATAAATTATTAATTGGGTAAATAGATTTAAGAAATGGGAGTTAAATTAATCGTACTGGTTGTTATCGTCTTAGCAGCAATTGCAGTTGCTCAATTAATGAAGTTACATGAACTTTCAAACAAGGTAACCGGAAAGAAAGAAGAAGATATTAACTTAAAGGCTAATAATCTGAATGGATTTTTACTACTTGCTTTCCTAATAGTTTTCTGTCTTTCGTTGATTTATATGACCTTTAAGTATGGTAAAGGATTGATTCCCGAGCCTGCATCAGCGATTGGTGTCGAAATCGAGTGGTTATTTGACATCAACTGGTTTCTTGTATATGCCGTATTCTTTTTATTTAATGGCTTGCTGTTTTATTTCTCATTCAAATTCAGGTACCATCCTGATCGCAGGGCTGCCTTCATGGTACATGATAATAAATTGGAGTTGATCTGGACATTGATTCCTGCCGTAGCAATGGCCGTTATCATTGTTCTGGGATTAAAGTTGTGGATGGATATTGTTGGAAAACCATCTGACGATGCGGTGGTGGTCGAGTTATATGGAAAACAATTTGATTGGACAGCGAGGTATTCGGGAGATGATAATAAACTGGGGTATTCCGACTACAAACTCGTCACAGCTGATAGCAGAAATCCAAACGCCCTTGGAGTAATTACTCAGAAAAACATCAACTGGAGAGTCTTGGAACTAGACGAAATAGTTACGGGACTGAGAGAAGATCTTCATAATGATTCTATGGCTACAGCTACTTATTCCGTTGCCACCCTTTATAAGAAGGAGAAGACAATGGAGAAGTTAGATCGAATTAAAGAGAGGGTTCATAAAATGAGAGAAATCTACGGAGGCGATAATAACGTCGACGAGATCGCTCAAGATGACTTTATTTCCAAAGAATTATTTCTCGTAAAGAATCAGGAATACTTCTTTGTACTTCGTTCGCAGGATGTTCTCCATTGTGCCTATTTCCCTCACTTTCGGGTTCAAATGAATGCGGTACCAGGTCAAAGAACAACCCTAAAAGTTAAGCCGATATTCACAACTGAGGAAATGCGTGAAAAAACCGGAAACAACGAGTTCAACTTTATTCTGTTGTGTAATAAGATTTGCGGTATTTCACATTCAAATATGAGAATGCCGGTGCGCGTCGGAACGCAAGAAGAATTTGATGCCTGGAGGAATTTGGAGGCTGGAAATGTAACTATGGCAGTTGCTGAAAGCGAAGAGCCGGAAGAGATTCCTGTTATAGAAAAGTGGTATGGGAATTTCCATAAGCACGGTGAAGAACCCCATGGAGACGCACACGAAGAAGGTGAGGATCACGGACATGATGGAGAGGACGATCATCACGATTAGAATTGAATAAAAGAATTTAGTATTTATAAAGAATAGAATTTATGTCAGAAGCGGCTCACACTGATCACGGACATCATCATCACAAGGAAAGCTTCCTTACGAAGTATATTTTCTCGCAAGATCATAAAATGATCGGGAAACAGTTCTTGATTACGGCTATTATCATGGCCGTAATGGCGGTAATTATGTCTGTACTGTTTAGAATTCAACTGGCCTGGCCGGATGAACCAAATAGCGCCCTTTCATTCTTTTTAGGTGATGGCTGGGCTCCGGGTGGTGTTATGGATCGAAGTATCTATCTGGGACTGGTGACCATTCATGGCACCATCATGGTTTTCTTTGTGCTGACAGGTGGATTGTCAGGGACATTTAGTAATTATTTAATTCCGCTTCAATGTGGTGCCCGGGATATGGCTTCAGGATTCCTGAACATGATCTCTTACTGGTTATTCTTTATCGCATCTGTGCTAATGTTTGTGTCAGTGTTTATAGAAACCGGCCCCGCCTCAGCGGGATGGACGATATATCCACCTCTTGCGGTATATGAACAAACCATAGATGGCTCCGGATTAGGGATGACGCTCTGGTTGCTGTCGATGACGGTATTTATTATGGGTTCACTTCTGGGATCGCTAAACTACATTGTTACGATCCTGAATCTTCGAACAAAAGGAATGACAATGACAAGATTGCCTTTGACTATTTGGGCATTTTTTGTTACAGCCGTTCTTGGTGTTCTATCTTTCCCCGTCTTGGTTTCAGCGGTTGTATTAATGCTGATGGACAGAGTCATGGGTACGTCTTTCTATGTAAATGAGGCAATAGTTGGTACAGAGATTCTCGAACAATCCGGCGGCTCGCCAATACTATTTGAACACTTGTTCTGGTTCCTGGGTCACCCCGAGGTATATATTGTGCTGCTCCCGGCATTAGGGCTGACATCTGAAATTGTCGCAACCAACGCGCGAAAACCAATTTTTGGATACAGGGCGATGGTTATATCAATCCTCGCCATAGGATTCCTGTCATTTATTGTCTGGGGGCATCACATGTTTATAACGGGCATGAATCCATTCCTCGGAGGCGTATTTGTATTTACGACCTTGCTGATTGCGATACCCTCAGCCGTGAAGGCGTTTAACTATATCACAACATTGTGGAAAGGTAATTTGATCTTTACACCGGCAATGTTGTTCTCAATAGGGTTGGTATCATCTTTCATTACGGGTGGTGTAACAGGAATTATTCTGGCGGATTCTGCGCTGGATATTGCGGTTCATGACACCTACTTTGTTGTGGCGCACTTCCATGTTGTAATGGGATTATCCGCCATATTCGGAATGTTTGCCGGTGTCTATCATTGGTTCCCGAAAATGTATGGACGGATGATGAATAATACGCTCGGAATATGGCATTTCTGGCTCACCCTAGTGGCGGCTTACGGAGTATTCTTCCCAATGCACTTTGTTGGGATAGGAGGAGCTCCAAGGCGGTACTATGACTACAGCGTTTATGAAGGATTTGATCAGAATCAATTTGGAATGATCATGGACTTAAACGCTGTGATCACAATTTTCGCAATAATTGGAGCATTGGCTCAGGCTTTATTCATATTTAACTTTTTCTATAGTGCCAGTCGTGGTCAAAAAGCAGTGCAAAATCCTTGGAAGGGCTGCGCACTTGAATGGACAACGCCGGTTGAACATTATCACGGAAACTGGTTAGGAGAAATTCCTGAAGTTCACAGATGGGCTTATGACTTCTCTAATCCTGAGTGGGAAGAGGACTTCGTTCCACAGAATGTGCCGCTTAAAGAAGGCGAAAAGGCCCATTAGCGTCGCTTAGGAATAAAATTT
>CAZCAD010000196.1:0-6324 GCA_964496525.1 uncultured Flavobacteriales bacterium
AATCGTCCTCCGAGCGGCCCAAAGCCCGTAATCCCGATCTCAACCTCTTCAGCTACATCCGGTATTTCTCGCTCGATTATCGGTTTTAGTGCATTCTTGGTGAAAATCGCGATAGTCTTGCCGAAATTCGGAAAACCATAATATGGATCAAAGATCATCGTTCCCTTATCCAACTGCGCCTGTGCAGACCCCACACCTAAGAATAATAATGGTACCCAAACTAATTTCAATCCTCCCCTTCTCATATCTGTTTACTTTGATTAATCATTTCACAATAAACGTACCCAAAGTCAATCTTAAATCTGAACGCCTATAACGCAGATGTCATCCAACTGCTCCAATTCTCCTCTCCAATCCTCAAAGGTCACCTAAATCCCGGTATACCATCCCTCTGCTAAAATAGATATCTCCTAAAGTTGACTGATCTTTCAATTCCTGATATAATGGTATTACTTCATCATAGACATTAAGCGAAAGTTTCGACTCACTTCTTAAGGCATACGCCATGGCCTTGGAATATAAAGCTTCGGCCCTGGTTTTCTTTCTTTCCTTCTTAGGGAACATTGATTTACTAAATTCAAGCAAGGTTTCAACCAGGGTCAAACTACTGTCGGGATTGGAGAAAACAAAGCTCCAAATATGAGACTGCATTGACTGTACCCTTATGGTGTCAGCTAATTTCTCGTTCTGCCATTTCTCATATAAATCGTCCTGAGAATGAACAGATTGTGTTCCTGAACAAAACAATAAAACCAGGATCAGTAGAATGTGAATAATTTTAATTGTTCTCTTGAGATTCCAGGCCATAATTGATCTAAAAATAATTAATTTAACTGGCAGTAAGCATGTTTACACAAATGTATCCCTCTCTGCGCCGAGGGTTTTCTATTGTAAATCAGGCTTAAATTTGTAACTTATATAAATGCCCAGAGTCCTTACGATAGTTTTGTTAATGGTTTTCTCTTCGCTCTATGCGCAACGGGAAATCAACAATCGACTCATCAATTTCAGGTTGGGTTATACGATTGAACAGCTCTTTCATAAAAGTCTCATTGATGACATCAATGATACCAGTACGAAAAAATTTGACCTCGTAACTCAAATGCCGTCCATTTCTTATGCACACGAATTTATACTTGGAAATGTTTTGAGCATTGGGGGCACAGTTGGATTTCAGTATATGAATGTGTTTTATGGGGCAAAGCATTTCGGTTCTACTTATTTCTTTGCATCTGTTGATCCGCGGGTCAGTATTTTTACCAGACTTCGATTTGAGTACTACATGAAGTTACACATTGGCGCAACTATCTGGACTCACGATATTAGCCAGCTCAATGATAGAGGTCAGCGACTATTTCCGGGAAGAGCAAATTTTTTTACCGGTGTAACCTTAGGCGGATTTAATTTCTTCTTAAATGAAAGGTGGGGAATCAATATTGAGCTTTCCATTTGGTCCCCTGAATTGGCCGCAATCGGTCTAACGTATCGCTTTTACCGAGGTAAATTGCCGAAGATACAGGGGGATGAAGATGACGAAAAAGGTAAATCGCCATGAAAGTCTACGCAAAGGAGAAATTAGCTGTTCGCAAAGCTAGTCGCGAATTGGTTGTGGACGTGTATAGAGTTGCAGATCTATTCCCTTACAAAGCCAAAGTGACACTGGGAGTCGAATTGAAGAAATCAGCGACTTCGCTCACATCTTATATCGCTGAAGGAAGCGCTCGAAGTGATCTTGAAGAACAGACAAATCTTCTTCTGCTTGCCTATAAATGCCTTGTCGAAATATCCAACAATATGATTATTGCCGAGCAACTGAATGTCGTTCCTCCAAAATATTTTGAACTCATTAATCTTCGAATCAAGGATTTGGCCGTTAAGATTGATCGCGTCGCAAAACCGGAAGAAAACTAAACGGAATCATCCCGATTGTACATCTCTAATTACCAGAAAGTCCTAAAATGACAGATTTACCATGCCCAAATTTGGAATTTTTCTCTATTTGGGAAAATTCTGATTGTTTATTATTGACGTAAAAGACTGATTTAGTAAAGTTTATACTTATTGGTATGGTTTCAGCTTTTTATTGATCAACCAATAAATTGTTAGTCATGAAGAACTCAATATGCACAATCTTCGCATTAGTAATTAGCATAAATCATGTTTCCGGACAAAAGCCAATTTATAACCGTTTACTCAACCTTAAAACCGGATATACCATAGAGCAACTGAAACTTAAAAATGCTATTCAAAATATTAATGATACTAGTGCTTTAATTAGTAAATACGCATCTGTATTTCACTCCTCTTTTTCCTTTCTAATTCGTTAAAATTTTAAGTCGTAACTATGGCTATGCCTGAAAATTTTGCCTCTTATAAAGAAAAAATAGAAGCAAAATTTACAGCCACTTATTTACTAATTAAAGCACCAGCCTTAGTAAATTTAACCTTGTCACTCAAATGCCCGCCTTTTCGTTTTCGTATGAACATAATGTGGGTGATATTATTAGTGTAGGGGGAACAAGTGGTTTTCAATATTTGAATGTCAACTACGGAGATGAATTTTTTGGATCGACCTACTTCTATAATTTTATTAACACCCGCGTAAAGGTCGTATCAAGGCCGAGTTTCGAATATTATCTCAAATTAAGTCTTGGCGCTACGATTTATACGCATGACATCAAGGCCTTATCTGATCATCAAAGAAAATTTTTTCCTGGAAGGGTTAACTTCAGTACGGGAGTTACAATTGTTGGATTAAACTTTTTCCACGGCAACAAGTGGGGAGCGAACATAGAACTGCCCGTCTTGTCGCCGGAATTAATCTCGCTTGGTTTCACCTATCGCTTCTGGCAAGGATATTTGCCAAACATTCTTGGTAAGGTGGACGGCTACAAGGCAATGTAGTTAACTCACACTAGGGGCTTGATAAGAAATAACCTAAGGATATGCTCAAGCGGTCAACCGTTGAGATCATCGTAAAAAAGGTGGTTCATTCAAATTTCACAAAGCACTTTTTTGGTACTTTCGTTATATGCCCGAAAGGATCACCTATTTTGTTGATGTCATTCTTCCTCTAAGTATTCCAAACACCTATACTTACAGGCTTCCGTATGAGCTCAATGATCAAATTGACATCGGAAAGAGAGTCATTGTTCCCTTTGGAAAATCAAAATATTACACCGCAATTGTTCGAAAAGTACACGAAGAGGTTCCACAAAAATACCAAGTCAAATACATTGAGACGATATTGGATGAAAGTCGTATAGTAACAGATCATCAGTTCCAATTATGGGATTGGATTGCGGATTATTATATGGCTGATTTGGGAGATGTGATGAACGCCTCACTGCCAAGCAATTTTAAGTTAGCCAGTGAAACGAAGATTTGTTTGCATCCCGAATTTGACGGAGAAATTGATCAATTAAAGGAGAAAGAAATCCTGATTGTTGAGTCCTTGCAATTGCAAGAAGAGTTGACGCTGATGGATGTGAGTGAGATTGTTGGCATTAAAACTGTTCAACCTCTCATTAAATCCCTGATCGAGAAAAGAATTGCAATTGTTACTGAAGAAATTAATTCCAGGTACGCTCCGAAATATCAATCCTTTGTACAGCTTTCAGAGAACATCACGGCTGAGGATGAGCTAAGTGAAATTTTAAATGGACTGGAAGAAAAGAAGCGAAATCAAAAACAAGTTGACGCACTTCTGAAAGTTATCGACCTCACCAATTGGTCGTCCGACGGTCAAAATCCCGTTCCCAAGACGAACATATTGAGTGAGTCCATATCAGAATCCTCTTTGATCACCCTGGCGAAGAAAGGAATTATTGAAATTTTTATGGCAGAAGTATCGCGGTTGGTTTCGGATGATAAAGAGGTCAACCAGATCAAGGAGCTGTCTCCCGGGCAGAAAAAATCGTACAAAGAAATTAATACCTCTTTTGAGAAACAGGATGTCGTTTTGCTGCACGGTGTCACCTCTTCAGGTAAAACAGAAATTTATGTCAGCCTGATTAAAGAAGCCCTTAAAAAAGGAAAGCAAGTACTTTTTTTATTACCTGAAATTGCCCTAACGACTCAACTGATTTCAAGGCTTAAGAATTACTTTGGTGATCTGGTGGGGGTTTACCACAGTCGCTTTAATCAAAATGAGCGGATTGAAATCTGGAATAAAGTTTTGGCGAATGACCCATCACAATTTCGAATAATATTGGGTGCAAGGTCGTCTGTTTTTCTGCCTTTTCAGGACTTGGGTTTGATCATCGTTGATGAAGAACATGAGAATTCCTTCAAGCAATTTGATCCGGCACCACGCTATAACGCTCGCGACACTGCAATCATGCTGGCCAGAATACATCGGTCAAAAGTATTGCTTGGATCTGCAACTCCCTCAATAGAATCCTATTTTAACGCCTCAGAAAATCGATATGGATTAGTCACTTTGAAGGAACGTTACGGAGGCATACAGTTGCCTGAAATCCAATGTGCCGATCTGGAAAAGGAGACCAAGAAAAAAACGATGAAGTCCCATTTTTCTTCTTTTCTCATTGATGAAATGGCAGAAACCTTTGAACGGAATCAGCAAATTATCTTATTTCAAAATAGAAGAGGCTATACGCCGCTTTGGAACTGTGAAATGTGCGCTTGGACTCCACAATGTAAAAACTGCGATGTTTCTCTTACCTACCATAAATCTTCAAATGTTCTTAAATGTCATTATTGCGGTTATTTTGTTTCTCCTCCTGCCTCATGTGGTGCCTGTGGGAGTCGGAAGTTAAAAATGTTGGGATTTGGAACTGAAAAAATTGAAGATGAGTTGGCCATTTACTTTCCCAATATCACGATAAAACGAATGGATCTGGACACTACCAGGGCTAAAAATGCCTATCAGCAGATTATTAACGATTTTGAAACCGGAGAGATCGATGTTCTTATCGGGACGCAAATGGTAACAAAGGGATTGGATTTCGACAATGTCGGTTTGGTGGGAATTTTATCTGCCGATCAAATGCTTAATTTTCCCGATTTCAGGGCATTTGAGCGATCCTTTCAGTTAATGTCCCAGGTGGCAGGCCGCGCTGGTCGAAAAAAGAAAAGAGGAAAGGTAATTATACAAGCCTTTGATCCAAGTCATTGGATCATCAAAAAAGTCATGGAGCACAATTACGAAGAGTTGTACAGACAAGAAATCATTGAAAGACGGAACTTCCACTACCCTCCTTTTTTTAGAATGGTCATCATTAGACTTCGCCATAGAAATAGGGAAACGCTCCACATAGCGGCTCACACGCTCGCTAAATCCATGAAAACTGTTTTTAATGACAGAGTTCTTGGCCCGGAAGTTCCATTGGTCGGTCGCGTCAGAAATCTCTACATTCAACACATCATCTTAAAATTTGAAAGAGACTCTTCAGCAAGAAAAGTAAAAGACATTGTGCATTCAAAAATCGAAGATTTTCTCTCCAACCATGATTTCAGATCAATACGCGTAGATATCGACGTTGATCCTCAGTAATGAGAATGTTATTAAACATATTGCGAATGATCGTACTTGGTTTCTGGTCCTTTTTCAGTATCGTATTTGCTTCTTTCTTCTTCATCTTTTATCCATTTAGCCATTTAATGATATGGTTTACTCAACATATATGGGGACCGGGAGTGCTGGTATTATTTAACACCAAATTAAAATCAAGTGGGCAAGAAAATATTGAAAAGAATGTGAACTATATTATTATGGTGAACCACTCTTCCTTTATGGATGTTGCCTGTCTTGGCCGAGAAGTTCCATTAATCCAGTATTATATTGCAAAAAAGGAATTGAAGAGAATTCCACTCTTGGGCTGGTTTATGAGGATGTCAGGAATGATTTTTATCGATCGATCAAATCGGGCAAAGTCAGTCGAGAGTATTTCCAAGGCGGCTAAACTCATTAGGGAAAGTAAATCAGTCGTAATATTTCCGGAAGGAACCGCGAGCCGGGATGGTAAAATTGGTGTCTTTAAGAAAGGTGGCTTTCATCTGGCCTTGGAATCCCGTGCGCCTGTTTTACCGATTAGAATACGTGGAACAGGCGAAATTTGGCCCAGGGGAGGCATATTAAAGATCAAAGGAGGAAAAGCCTATTTAACTATTGGAAAACCAATAAGTTATGACGAATATAAAGACTGGGAAGTCACTGATTTCTCGAATAAAGTGAGGGATATAATGATAAGGCTTGGAGAATAATAGTAGTCGCGGTAAAATTTTCCTGTGCTTTGATTTTGCAGTTTTCTGATTTAGCAGACCTTGCCTAGTCAGGAAAGATTGCACCATTGCCTAATTTAC
>CAZCAD010000197.1:0-4598 GCA_964496525.1 uncultured Flavobacteriales bacterium
CGTAATGTGAGTAATGTTGGGCACCAGATATCCACCTTCCATTTTCTTATCCTTATAATGTATTGTCATGTCCACCGTATCGGCCGGAATTTGAATCCGAATTTTCTCCAATTCGAAATCCTTGCATTTCAAGTAATATTGAATGAGAATTTCGTCGTTTTCTGCGAGATCTCCACGATCTACCTGATTGAATATTTTCTTTTTGTGCGACGATAAAATATAATGCTCTTTTTCATTTTTATCGGTAATCTGAACGTACTCAATTGCCGGATCCAGACCAATTGGTAATCCAAGGAGTAAACTTTGGAAAAAGTCATACGTAACTTCCGTTCCTAATAATGATGATATATAACCAAGGGTTTCTGCAAAGTAACACTTCTCGCCCTTATTGACGAAGATCAGTGAGTCTTGCGTAATTACGTAAGTTCCTGCAATGTAAGCGACATATTTAACCGTTCCTGAAAATGCTGAATCTTTTCGCATCTTGACAGTAGTAGCAAACCATTGACTGCGTTTCTTTGTCTTAAAATCGACTCCGATATTGGTGAAGAAACGATCAAACGGAATCGTATCCATGGCAAATAAACGAGCTTGCAGGTCCTCCGTGGATATCTTTTTGCATTTAGACGGTTTCTCCTTCTTTGTCCCGTCCTTTGTGCTTCCGCATGCATAAATGGATGCCCCGAAAATCGCAATTAATAAGATGTAGAAAAGCTTATTTTTCATAATACATCTTGTCAGTTATTTTGCGATTAATCAATTCAGATCTCGCTCCGTAATATACAGCGTCTTTCCAAATTTCCACCGCCTTATCCGCATCTCCTGTCAAGAAGAGTGCATCACCGTAGTGTTCGATTATAATGGAGTTGGTTGCATCATTTTTAAGGGCGGTTTCAAAGGATATCAGCGCTTTGGGATATTCTTTTTTACTCATGAAAATAAACCCTTCTGCATCCAGAATCGCTGAATCATTTGGATACAATCTCAGTGCCGTTTTAATTTCTTCCAACGCTTGATTGACTTTTCCCTCCTCCAGTAAAAACTTAGTTTTTTCATAATGCACCTTGCCATTTAGATTGTCTGCCTCAAGTGCCTCTTTAAAGTAGCCATATCCTTCATCGTAACTCTTCCGAAGACAACTCGACTTTCCCATATGATAGAGAAATTCAGATTCCATTTCGGGGTCCGCAACGACTATATCCTTACCAAAATAAAGCATCTCCATTGCCTTTTCGTATTCGGCCTCTTTATAATTTGCGATTCCGTTTAATAAATAAAACATCGGCTGAGCAGGGAATAGTTCAACGGCTCTCTCAGCATGTTTTTGCATGGATTTAAAGTCCGCCATTTCAAAATCCAAATTCAATAATTCCCTCCAGGCATAGAAGGTATCAGGCTTTAATTCTACCGCTATCTCGAACTGTTCACGCGCCTTAGTTTTATTCTGACTACTCACCAGGAAAATTCCGTACTTATTGTGGAGTTCACTGTTTTTAGCAGACTCATCATACATGGCTTCAAATAATTCTGCCACTCCTTTTTCAATTTCTTTTCCGTCAGGATTGGAAGGATTGAAAGCAAGCTGGGATAATCCCCAAACCAACTCTATTTTTCGTTCCAATAGAAGTTCCGGGGCATCAAAGGCCACTTTTAGATTTTCGAAAGCGCCCGACACATCTCCATTTCTTAGACTAATATCCGCCAGCATAACCCTCAATTCTCCTGAATTAGGATTTATCTCTTGTGCCCTGCCAAGTATAATCTCTGCCTTTTTGGGATTCTTGGTATTTAGAAAATAGTCCGCGATAATTAGATAGTTTTCGAGATCCAGGGGATTTTCGTCGATCAAGGCTTGCAGTTCTTGCTCAGCGGCTTCGAAGTCTTCAAGCTCGCAATACAGGTCATGTTTGGTCAAGGACACTTCAGGAATTTTTCCCGTTTCGACTTCTATTTCATTTAACATATCAATGGCTTTTTGAGGTCTACCGGCATAGATCAATGCCTCGGCGTATTGATATTTAACGTCAATGTTTTTCTCATCCTCAATGATCTTTGCAAAGTAATCTGAGCTGCGGTTAAAATTTCCGAGCGAAAAATGTAGCTGTGCCAGTCGCATGCTATACCACTTATTGGTATTGTCCAGATCGTATGCCTTTTGAGCATATTCAACTGCCTTACCCATATCTCCTCTGATTTCGTGAAGATCGGAGAGTGCATAACATGAGGCCGAACTCTTTGGATTTAGACTAAGACACTGTTCAAACAAGGGAATCGCTTTGTCGTAATGACCGATCGTTTTTTCTAATAGAGCTTGGTGAAATGTTTCCTTGAACTTAGAATTTGGTGGCGGCAATCCGGCCGGGTCAAAGCTATTAGCTGCGTCCTTGGAATTACCGCATGAGAGCAGAAGGATGCCTATTACTATGAACAAAGTTCTGCTCCAGAGATTTATATTTCTAAATTGCAATCTCACTTTTATTGGTCGATGTCTGAATGATCGCCCAGACTCAGGTCTAAGGCATCAAATTCCAGTTTTACATGGTTACCGATCATGGAATCTTCCAAAACCGCGTTTTCGATCTCACTGTTTTTTTGAATAATGCTATTTTTAATAACTGAATTCGCCACTTTGGTATCAGTACCAATTGAGACGTGTGGTCCGATAACGGAATTCTCAATTTCCACTCCCGGACCGATGTAGCATGGTGCAATGATCAGCGAATTAGTCATTTTCGCATCCGGGCTCACCAACGGCATGTCTTTATCAAATTCTAAAACACGTTGGTTGGCATGAACCGTAACTTTTTTATTGCCACAATCAAGCCATTCATTTACCTCGCCAGCCTTAAATTTGATCCCTTTCTCTGTTAGGCTTCTTAAGGCATCGGGCAATTGATATTCCCCGCCTTTTACCACATTGTTGTCTATCAAATACTGAAGTTCGGCTTTGAGTTGAGCCCCGTCTTTAATATAGTAAATACCAATCATAGCCAGATCGGATACAAACTCTTTTGATTTCTCAATAAAGTCCGTAACGTTTCCGTCATCATCTAACTTCACAACTCCAAAGGATGACGGATCATCAATTTGCTTTACCCATAACACACCGTCAACTTCAGGATCGATTTTGAAATCTGCCCGAAACAAAGTATCTGCAAATGCAACGACAACAGGCCCTTCAAGAGAATCAGCGGCGCAGAGAACGGCATGTCCTGTGCCCAGTGCTTCCTCCTGATAGTAGATTTTTCCTTCTGCACCCAACTCAATTGCAACTTCAATTAACTTCTTTTCCACTGCTTCTCCAAAATCACCGATTATAAAGGCAATCTCCGTGATTTTATCCTTGGACGTTTTGGCAATGTCCTCCACTAATCGATGAACGATTGGTTTTCCACCCACCGGCAGTAGCGGTTTTGGAATAGTTAGAGTATGCGGCCTAAGCCTGCTTCCTCTTCCTGCCATTGGTACGATTATTTTCATGATTTTAGTAGTAAGTAGTTTTAGTAGTAAGTAGTAAGTAGTAAGTATTTAGTAGTAAGTATTTAGTAGTAAGTATTTAGTAGTAAGTATTTAGTAGTAAGTATTTAGTATCAAGTATTTTAGTGTCCAGCCTCAAGTATTGGGATTCAATCATTCAACAATTCAGCAACTCAACAATTCACTTTACTCCGGTACTTCCAAAACCTCCGGCTCCACGTTCCGTCTCAGTTAATTCATCTGTTTCTACAAATTCTGCACGCTCGTGTTTTGCTACAACCATTTGTGCAATTCGTTCACCATCCTCTATGCGAAACTCTTCATTGGAAAGATTAACCAATATCACACCAATTTCACCTCTGTAATCCGCATCAATCGTACCGGGAGAATTCAAAACACTAATTCCCTTTTTATAAGCCAGACCCGATCTCGGTCTGACTTGTGCCTCATAGCCTTTTGGTAATGCAATAAACAAGCCTGTTTTTATAAGCGCCCTTTCGAGTGGTTTAAGCGTTATAGCACTATTAATGTTCGCTCTCAAATCGAGACCTGCCGAAAGCGCTGTTTCGTACTCAGGAAGTGGGTGCTTGGACTTGTTTATTATTTCGATTGTCATTTCTTAAAAAGTCAAATTTAATTAATTCTTGCGTAAGGCTTTTAAGGGTTGTTCCATTATAAATACTAAGCCGATGTAGAGTAAAATCAGGGCCGTGTGAACTCCGAACGTCAGGCCAAAGGAATCAAAGCTGAGATAGACCCCAAGGAAGTATAATCCGATGGCGGAAAAGAGGTATAAACCCACTTTTCTCAAGTTATATTTAATTGGATAAATACGTTGTCCCAATACATGTGAAGCGACCATCATGGTAAAGTAACAGGCCAGGGTCGCCCAGGCTGATCCAATATAGCCCAGCGTTGGTATGAGCCAAATATTGAGACCGATTGTTATTGCCGCACCACCGATTGCGATGTAGGCCCCGAATAGAGTTTTGTCTGCTAATTTGTACCAGATAGATTGGTTGAAATATATTCCAAGACAAACATTGGCAAGCAATATGATAGGAACGATGACAAGACCTTCATGAAAAGTTTCGTTGGGAATGAACCATTTAAAAATATCG
>CAZCAD010000197.1:4632-6291 GCA_964496525.1 uncultured Flavobacteriales bacterium
AGTACCTAATATAATAAAAGGAAAGCAAAGCAAGGATAAACCATTTAAAAATATCGAGATTGAGAGCAATAACAAGGAACATTAGGGATACGACTATGACAAACCATGTCATGACTTTCGAGAAGTTTTTATCTCGGTCATCTTCCTTTTCCTGGGCGAAGAAAAATGGTTCTACGGCGTATCTGAAAGCTTGAATAAATAGGGTTATGAATATGGCGATCTTATAGTTTGCAGAATAAATTCCAATCTGGGCATCAGGCGACATGGCTGCGTCTTCAGGCAAGTAAAATTTTAATAGAATCCGATCAAGTGATTCATTGATGATACCTGCGAAACCTGCGATAACCAGTGGCACTGTAAAGATTATCATGGCTTTTGTCATAACCTTGTCCATTACGAACCGATAAGTCGACAATTCCTTGTATAGCAGAAGTGGTTTAACACAGCTTGCAAATAAGTTGGCCAGGAAGATAAATCCAATTCCTACTTCCGGATAGGAGTCGTATAAAATGAGAAGGAAAAACAGGTTTAACCCAATATTAACCCCAATAGATGTGAGCTGGATAAAAGCAAAGCGTTTCGGTTTTTCCAAAAAGCGCAGCTTTGCCATTACTACCGACGATGTAGCGTCAAAAGCCAAAATACAGGCAAACCAAATGACATAGTTACCATAGTCGGGATAACCCATCCAATAAGCGATCCGGTCAGCAGAAAGAATTGCAACAGCCAGAAAAACGGTGTTCAAAATTATTACCAAAGACAAAGCCTGATTGAAGGTTTTTTCTTTGTCATCACTCTTGTTGACGAAGCGGAAAAATGTCGTTTGCATTCCAAAGGTTAGCAGCACCACAAAGAAGGCCACGTAGGCGTAGAATATGCTGATAACTCCGAATTCATCGGGAAGGAAAATGTAGGTATGAAGAGGAACGAGAAAATAGTTTAACAATCTACCAATAATTGATGATAGTCCGTAAACGGCGGTTTGCCCTGCTAATTTTTTTATTATTGACACCTGCTATGTTGGACAGCGTCTATTTTCTAAACTCGGCTGCTCTTCTTTCTAAAAATGCCTTGGTTCCTTCCACGAATTCAGGAGTTCCAAAGCAGTTCCCAAACTGTTCGACTTCTACCTCGTATCCATTTACACCATCCTGATAATTCGCATTGATTGCCCTTATGGCTGCACCTATTGCGTTTGGCGAGTTCTTCGCTATTTTCCCGGCAATTTTTTCTGCCAGGGGCAACAATTCTTCTTGCGTAACGACATGATTGACGAGACCACAATTTTTTGCATCCTCCGCCGAAATCATTCCGGCTGTACAGACCATTTCAAATGCTCTCCCTCGACCCACCAGCTGAGCTAATCGTTGAGTGCCACCATAGCCCGGAATAACACCAAGGGAAACTTCAGGCAATCCCATTTTCGCATTATCTGAGGCGATTCGAATATGGGATGACATGGCCAATTCCAGTCCTCCACCTAATGCAAAACCATTAATCGCTGCAATTACAGGAGTAGATAAGTTCTCGATCATTCCAAATAAGATCTCATGACCCTGAGCAGAAAGTTTGTTTCCTTCTTCAACTGAAAAGTCGACGAATTCTTTAATATCTGCCCCGGCAACGAATGCTTTTTCCCCCGATCCTGTTACTATCATT
>CAZCAD010000198.1:0-3579 GCA_964496525.1 uncultured Flavobacteriales bacterium
GATAGAGCTGATTGTACGGAATTCGGTCCTGCCAATTTTTCTCCATTGGAAATACCTCATTGTAAGCCTCAAATAGTTCGTTCGAAAACCCACCGAACAAATGCATCATTCCAATATCAATCTCGCGATGACCGTAGTAGACCGCCGGATCAATAATACAAGGCTCATCATTCTCAGCCGGAAGATAATTCCCTGACCAAAGATCACCGTGTAAAAGCGCCGGAGGTTCCTCGGGCCAGATATCAACTGCATGACGCTCGAACTTGGAAAACTGTGCCAGCTCTGAACTGGAAATATGACCTGAATCCATTGCCATTTTCAACATAGGCTCAAACCGCTGTGTCAATAGAAAGTCCGTCCATGTAGTTTTTCTTTCATTTTGTTGCTGTAAGGATCCAATGAAATTCGTATGATCCAGACCAAAATCATTGGCAGTGCATTGATGAAGCTTCGCCAGGCCGTGACCAAAAGACTCCCACATCGTGGTTGAGCGCAGGCCGCCTTTCACAAATTCCATAATAAGATATTGCTGATCTGAGTCCTTGCCAAACTTCACAACTCCAGGAACTTTAATAGAATTTGTTTCAGCAAGGAGCTGTAATCCTGCCGCTTCGTATTTGAACATTTGAGGAAATCTCGTGGCACTGTTTAGCTTAATGCAAAGATCGTTTTTATCAGAAGTTGCCCGATACGCATCATTGATATCTCCTCCGCTGAGCCGACGAATGCTAAAGTCTTCTTCCGGAAAATTTGCCTTAAGAATTTCGCTCGGCATTTTATTTATTATTGAGAGAACTCATCGTGCGATCTAATCCGATACTTGCAAATCCCTTAATGAATTCTGTCGCGCTCTTAATTCGTTCGGTCAAACTTAGAAGCTCCATTCCTTGCCAAACGCCCAAGACATAATCCACCTGCCGACCCTGTGAAAATTCACCTCCCACGCCAAATCGAAGTCGCGCATAGTTGCTTGTATTAAGCACAGCCTGAATATCCCTCAATCCATTATGACCTCCATCGCTTCCTTTTCCTTTCATGCGTAATTTGCCAAAAGGCAGTGCAATGTCGTCGGTAACGATCAGTACTTTATCAAGTTGAATTTTCTCTGATTGAACCCAATAGTTCACAGCCTTTCCGCTAAGGTTCATGAAAGTCGAAGGTTTCAGACAAACGATTGTTCGACCCTTAAATTTCACCTTCGCAACCTCACCGAGCCTGGCTGTCGCGAACTCACCTTCCTGCTCGCGAACAAATTCCTCAACCACTTTAAAGCCGACGTTATGACGAGTATCTGCATACTTTTCACCCGGATTTCCAAGACCAACTATCAGGTATTTCATTTGGCTTCTAAAATAGTTCTTTTTTTCACGAAGGGGAGTGGAGATGTATCGCTATTTACAGACCTTTATGAGTGCGCGACTTAAAGTTAAAGGAACCCCTCCCTTTAAACAGAAAAAGGTCGATCCACCTGAGCGGAACCGACCTTTCTCTATACTTATTCGATTAGAATCTACTTTCCACCGCCTTGGTTTCCGTCTCCACCACCCTGGTTTCTATCGCCTCCGCCTTCACTGCCGCCGCCATCTTTTTTCTCGCCACCACCATCTCCACCACGGTCACCGCCTTCTTTCTTGCCACGGTCATGGCCCTCTTTCTTCTCGCCATCTTCCCCTTCTTTTTCTTCTTCTTCTTCAGCTTTCTTCTTCAAGTACTCCTCTCGTTCTTCATCTGTCATTGCTTCAAGATCCACTTCTTCCTCCTCTTCTTCTTCCTCTTCCTCAATAGCAGCTCTGGACATTTTGACCGAACAGATTACGCGCATATCTTCCTGCAAAATATTCAGGCTTGGAAAGTTCAAATCTCCCACTTTAATGCTATCGCCAATTCTTAATTCAGAGATGTCTACCTCTATTTCATCGGGCAAATTATCCGGTAAGGCATAGACGGTTAACTTTCTGAAAATTCTTGAAAGTACCCCTCCATTAAGGACGCCAATTGGTCGTCCAATTAAGTTGACCGGAACGTCTACTTTTACTTTTCTGTCATCCAAAACTTCAATGAAATCAGCATGTTGAATTCTGTCCGTTAATGGATGATGCTGAACTTCCTGAATAAAAGCTTTCTTTTTTGTCCCATCAATATCCAGATTGATGAGGTGTACCTTGGCAGTATACACCAGTTTTTCGATATCCGTGTGCTTAAGACTAAAATGTGTTTGTTCTCCGGTGCCATAAATTACAGCCGGAACCCGCCCCTCATTTCTAACAGCCTTAGCATCTTTTTTCCCTACGCTCTTCCGAAGAGAGCCGCTCAATGATACTTCTTTCACTTTGACTATTTACTTAATTATTAAAACAGAGCACTTATTGACTCTTGGTTGATTAAACTTCGCATTACATCGGCATAAAGGCCGGCAACACTCAGTACGTTAATTTTATCTGATTTTTCCTTCATGGGAATTGAGTCTGTAACAACTAATTCCGTTAAGCCCGAATTATTAATTCTTTCATATGCGGGTCCGGATAAAACTGCATGTGTGCAGAGTGCCCGAACCGATGTTGCGCCATTTTTCAAAAATTCGTCCGCCGCTTTGGTCAATGTCCCAGCCGTATCAACCATATCATCTATTAAAATGACATCCTTGCCGCTTACGTCACCGATCACCGTTATCTCAGCAACCACATTCGCTTTTTTTCGTTGTTTGTGACAAATTGCCAATCCCAAATCCAATTTTTTCGAATACGAATTTGCTCTTTTTGCACCACCGGCATCAGGAGCGGCCATAATCAGGTTTCCTGTATCGATGGATTTGATGTAAGGTAGAAAAATTGTTGATGCATAAAGGTGATCAACCGGTTTCTCAAAAAATCCTTGAATTTGATCAGCGTGCAAATCCATAGTCATGATACGATCAACACCGGCGCTCTCAAGACAATTTGCCACAAGCTTTGCTCCAATTGCAACTCTTGGTTTGTCTTTACGATCCTGTCTCGCCAGTCCAAAATAAGGAATCACTGCAATGACCGATTTTGCAGAAGCACGTTTTGCAGCATCCGTCATCATCATTAACTCCATCAAATTTTCGGCAGGAGGCATGGTCGATTGGATGAGAAATACATCTTGTCCCCGAACCGTTTCTTCAAAAGATGGTTGGATTTCTCCATCAGAAAAATCCGTTACCACAACTTTGCCCAAATTAAGGCCAAATGCCGATGCAATCTCGGCTGCCAACTTTTGTGTGGCACGTCCTGCAAATATTTTAACTCCTGCTGACATCTTTACAATGCTCCAATTTATTGTCTCCCTCCTTCGAGAGGCATACAAAGGCGAGCGCAAATTTAGACACAAATGTTGAAATAACAAGGCCTTGAGAGGCTTTAATACGTAAAATATTAATTCATATCGGTCTTCCAATTTGAAAAATTTAAACGTAACTTTAACTCCCTTAAAATTGCAATCAATGAAGTACGAGAAAATTAACAATGAGCTCTTCATTCGAAATCGAAAGAAATTTGTTGCGAATATGGAGCCCAAATCCGTCGCTATTTTTAATTCTAATGACATATATCCCATCAGTGC
>CAZCAD010000198.1:3589-6273 GCA_964496525.1 uncultured Flavobacteriales bacterium
GTCAGCACTATGCCCTTTCAGCAGCACCGAGATATCTTTTAGCTTTCAGGGGTTGATCAGGAAGAAAGTATCCTTGTGATTTTTCCCGATGCTTTTGAAACTAAGCACAAGGAAATGCTCTTTTTGAAAGAGACATCCGAACTCATTGCGATTTGGGAAGGAGAAAAATTGACCAAGGAAACTGCTTTTGAAACATCAGGAATTAAAACAATTCATTGGCTGCAAGATTGGGAAAAGGTAATGAAGGGAGTTTTTTCAGAGGCGAATAAAATTTACATCAACACCAACGAACATACTCGTGCTAATACTGAGGTTCAAACCCGTGAGGATCGTTTTATAGAGAAACTACAGAAAGAGTACCCTGCTCATTCTTATCGCAAGACCGCACCCATTATACATCGTTTGAGAGCGGTGAAGGAAGATGTTGAAATCGACCTGATGCAGACAGCTTGTGATATAACAGAAAAAGGATTTAGAAGAGTCCTTTCTTTCATGAAAGCCGGAGTGATGGAATACGAGGTAGAGGCTGAAATCTCGCACGAATTTATTCGAAATCGATCTCAAGGATTCGCTTATACACCGATCATTGGTTCGGGTAAAAATGCTTGTGTTCTCCATTATATCGAAAACAATCAGGAATGCAAGGACGGTGATGTTGTCTTGATGGATTTCGCCGCGGAGTATGCCAACTACGCCTCTGATTTAACCAGAAGTATTCCGGTAAACGGACGATTTACGGAGAGACAACGAGCAGTATATAACGCCGTTCTTCGGGTGAAGAACGAGGCTCAAAAGATGTTGGTTCCGGGAACGTTTTTGCTGGAATATCATAATGAAGTTGGATTGATTATGCAATCAGAGCTTCTTGGTCTTGGGCTCATCAGTCAAAACGATATCGACAATCAAGACCCTGAATGGCCGGCTTATAAAAAGTATTTCATGCATGGCACATCCCATTTCATTGGTCTTGACACACATGATGTTGGTCTATGGACTGAACCTATTGTGGCCGGAATGGTATTTACCTGTGAGCCGGGAATTTATATACCTGAAGAAAATCTTGGAATCAGACTCGAAGATGATTTGGTCGTGCAAGATTCCGGGGAACCCTTCAACTTAATGGCAAACATTCCAATTGAGGCTGAAGAAATAGAGGAGATTATGAATAGTCAGGAAGTGACGGAGCTTGCTAATTCTTAGTGATTTGGAAACAAATCGATGAAGGAATATAATTTATTAGATACTCGAATTCATTATAAACGATCTGGTCAGGGTCGGCCACTTCTGCTCCTGCATGGATTTTTGGAAGATCATAGTATATGGGATGAACTGATCCCTCAATTTACCGAATGGGGATTTGAATCAATCGCAATTGATCTGCCTTGTCACGGTAAAAGTCGATATGACAAAGAGGTCTGTTCGATGGATGAAATGGCGCGCTGTGTTCATGAGTTTGTTAAAACTGAAGGGATTGAAAATCCCATAGTTATCGGACATTCAATGGGTGGTTACGTTGGTTTGGAGTTGCTTCACCTGGGAGACTATCAATTAACGCTTTTACATTCAAACTTCTGGGCTGACACAGATGAAAAGAAACGAGATAGAGATCGAGTCATTGATATTGTTCGCCAAACAAAAGAATTATTTATTAAGGAGGCCATTCCTCACCTATTTTATGAATCAAACAAGGAAAAGTGTCGTCCGGCAATTGACAAGATCATTGACGAATCTGTCCATATCCCAGCCAATGAGATAGCGGCGAGCAGCATTGGTTTACGAGATCGAAGAGCGAATTACTCACTTTTTGATAATCATGACATTCAATTAATACATGGGAGCATGGACCCCGTTTTGCCGAATGAAACCTTGCAAGAAGAGCTGGCTAAACTGGCCAAAATGCCGACAGTACATCACATAGATAATTGCGGCCACATGAGTATTTGGGAATCGCCTGATGATTTGATTCAATTGTTAAAATTAATTCTGCTTAAAAAAAAGTAAAATAATTTTGTTGATTATCCGTTAATATCGGGCCTTAGAGCCATATTTAGTGCAAAAAAATCCGACATATAGCTTTTTACTTCTAAGCCTGCTCAGTCTTGGATTGTTTTTCTCGTGCTCAACCGAGAAAAACACCTGGTTGAACAAGGGGTATCACAACATGACAGCACGTTATAATGGGTATTTCAACGCGCGACTTATTCGAGACGATGCCATTAAAACATTTCGAGAAGCATATAATGAGAATTTTAATCGGATTCTGGATCCGGACCTTTATCCAAACAAGCTGGAATGCGTTGCACTATATCCTGATATGGACACGGCCATTTCGAAGTGCGAAAAAGTAATTTTAAGGCATTCAATGCCAAATCCGCAAGTGGTTACCAATAAAGAGGAAGAGCATTGTCGATGGATTGATGATAACTGGCTTGTCATAGGTCAAATTCATCTCATCAAATATGAACTTGAATACGCCGAAGAGAAATTGCGCTATGTCGTTGATGCGTATAATGGGCAAAGCTCAGTTTATGAGGCTGAAATCTGGCTCGCCAAAACTTATATTAAAATGGGACGACTCCCTGAGGCGAAGAAAGAATTGAAAGCTGCAAAGATCGCCTTAGACAGGACCTCCGAGGAAAAGGGAGGCGATGACGAGGGATCGCGTAAGAAGCTCAGTAAGTACC
>CAZCAD010000199.1:0-6260 GCA_964496525.1 uncultured Flavobacteriales bacterium
CAACACCGATGTCATGACCACGTTTATCCAGATCGTGGCGGGAGCGCCGCAGTTTTGAGTTTTTTTAGCCTATCTCCGCCGCACCTTACGCAGAGGTCGACAGCGATGAAGCATTTCGTCCTTCCGGGAGGCCACGAAACTGTATCCTTTTGCCATATTGCGCGTTGTGTCTGTAGGCGTGCCGAACGACTCGCAGTAGCCCTTAACGAAGAAAAAGAGCTTGATCCGGTAATTTTAGCTTATTTGAATCGTTTAAGTGATTACCTATTCGTTTATGGCAGATTCGTCTCTCTGCGTCTAAAAGCCGAAGAAATCGCTTGGAAGCCCAGAGATTAAGGGCATTTTCAAGTTTTTTTGCAGTTTTCTTAAAAAAAATTTGGATGTAACGGAAAAAAATCTACTTTTGCGAAAAAGTAATAACAACAAATTATGTATTGGACGTTGGAATTGGCTTCATATTTAGAAGATGCGCCATGGCCGGCAGCAAAGGATGAATTGATCGATTTTGCCATGCGGTGCGGTGCTCCATTAGAGGTGGTTGAGAACTTACAAGAAATCGAGGATGAGGGCGAAACTTATGAAAGTATCGAAGAAATTTGGCCCGATTATCCGACCAAAGAAGACTTCTTTTTTAATGAAGATGAATATTGATAGTTAGATGCTAGAGCATAGAGCATAGATTCTAGAGCATAGAACATAGAACATAGAACATAGATTCTAGAGCATAGAACTTAGAAACATAACCAATAACCAATCCCCAATAACCAATCCCCAATAACCAATAAGCCGAGAAAATTGTTGAACTGCCACTTTAGTCAATGACAAGGTTCAATCCGTCAATTTTTCTCCTTTTTTCAAAAGAAATCTTAAATAATACGACATCTTGTCGCATTTTCGGAAATGGTATGATTTCTGACTTTTCTCACTGTGAATACAACATATCTCCTTATTTTTATGCGCCTCGTAATTGTGGTGTTGAATAACGAGTAGGGCAGAACAAACAATTAGGACAAATGCTGAAAATTGTAAAGAGCTTAGTAGGAAATAAATCAAAGAAGGATGATAAAATTTATCAACCCTACGTTGATAAGGTGAAAGCCGCAGAAGGAGCAATTTCGGCTTTGTCAAACGACGAGCTTCGGGCTAAGACATTTGAGTTCAAGGAGATAATTACTGCTCATACAAGAGAACTGGAAGCGGAGATTACTGATCTGCAGAAACAGGTGGATGAAAATCTCGGAATGGATTTTCAGGAGAAGGAAAAAATATACACTAAAGTTGATAAACTGAAGCTTAAGGTCGATGAGGAGTTGGAGGTTATTCTTGAAAAAATTCTGCCTGAAACATTCGCCGTGATGAAGGAAACGGCGAAGCGATTTACTGAAAATGAGCAAGTCGAAGTGACGGCAACCGACAATGACCGTGAGCTGGCCGAACGATATGAGCATATCAACATCAGCGGAGACAAGGCAATTTGGGATAATACCTGGGATGCATTTGGAACTCCCATTGTATGGAATATGATTCACTACGACGTTCAACTTTATGGCGGAACCGTTCTTCACAAAGGAAATATTGCCGAGATGCGGACAGGGGAAGGTAAAACGCTTGTGGCGACATTACCGATCTATTTAAATGCCATGGCAGGAAAGGGCGTTCATTTGGTGACGGTAAATGATTACCTGGCGAAAAGGGATTGCGAATGGATGGGGCCTCTTTATCAGTTTCATGGCTTATCGGTTGATTGCATCGATCGTCATAAACCTAATTCCGAAGAGAGAAGAGCGGCTTACCGGGCGGATATTACTTTCGGTACCAATAACGAATTTGGATTCGATTATCTGAGAGATAATATGTCATCCAGCCCGGAAGATATCGTACAATTAAAACATCACTTTGCCATCGTTGATGAGGTGGATTCAGTATTGATTGACGATGCCCGAACCCCACTCATTATATCCGGCCCTACATCAGGTGGAGATAAGCACGAATTTGAACCCCTAAAGCCAAAGGTAGAGCGCATTGTAAACACCCAAAAGAAATTGGTCCAGGCTCTGCTGATAGAAGCGAAGGAAAAATTGAAAGGATTAGAAACCGGTGAAGTCGATAAGGAAACCTTACAAGAGGGAAGTGATGCCCTGCTTCGAGCTCACAGGGGATTCCCAAAGAACAAAGCACTGATTAAATATCTCTCATCCGGAGGAATTAAGGCACAGCTCCAGAAGACCGAGAATTATTATCTACAGGACAGAGAGCGGGAAATGCCAAAAATCGATAAGGAATTGTATTTCGTGATCAACGAGAAACACAACACCATCGAGCTGACAGAAAAAGGAATTGATATGATTTCTGATGATGAGGACAGAAATTACTTCATTATGCCGGATATTGGGCTTAGCCTAAAAGAGCTTGAAGATAAAGGATTGGAGCGTAAGGAAATGTTGAAAGAGAAAGAAAAGCTCATCAATAATTTCACGGTTAAGTCAGAAAGAATTCACACCATAAATCAATTATTGAAAGCGTACTCACTTTTTGAAATAGAGGTGGAATATGTGATCATGAACGGAAAAATTAAAATCGTTGATGAGCAGACCGGTCGAATTATGGAGGGGCGTCGTTATTCAGACGGACTTCATCAAGCCATAGAAGCCAAAGAAAATGTGAAGATTGAAGCAGCAACGCAAACTTATGCTACCGTTACCCTACAGAACTTCTTTAGAATGTATCATAAGCTATCGGGAATGACCGGTACGGCAGAAACCGAAGCGCAAGAGCTTTGGGATATTTATAAACTCGATGTGGTCGTTATTCCGACGAACAGAGTGATTATTCGAAAAGATGAGCAAGATTTGGTTTATCGAACTCAGCGCGAAAAGTACAGTGCTGTAATTGACGCAGTTGAAACCCTGGTCAGTGAAGGCCGTCCGGTTTTGGTAGGAACAACAACCGTAGAAATTTCAGAGCTTCTGAGTCGAATGCTCAAAATGAAAAAAATTGATCATAATGTGCTGAATGCGAAATACCACAAAAAAGAGTCTGAGATAGTCGCTGAAGCCGGAGAGGCCGGTAAAGTAACAATCGCCACAAATATGGCGGGTCGTGGAACGGATATTAAACTGTCTGAAGCCGTTGTCGCTGCCGGTGGTTTGGCTATTATTGCTACCGAACGGCACGATTCAAGGCGTGTTGACAGACAGCTTCGAGGTCGTTCAGGACGTCAGGGAGATCCGGGCTCGTCTCAGTTCTTCGTTTCCCTGGAAGATGATTTGATGCGTAAGTTCGGATCGGACCGAATTGCCAAGATTATGGACCGAATGGGATATAAGGAAGGTGAGGTAATACAGCATTCCATGATTACAAAATCCATCGAGCGGGCACAACGAAAAGTTGAAGAGAATGCCTTTGGAGTCAGAAAGAAATTGTTGGAGTATGATGATGTAATGAATGCTCAGCGAAACGGAATTTATAAGAAACGTAGAAATGCACTTTACGGAGACCGACTTGAGTTAGATATTTCCAACATGTTTTATGACGTAGCCGAGGAGATAGTAAACGATCATTATTTCGCCAAAGATTTTGACTCTTTTGAAATGGATTTGGTGAAATATTTGAAAATACAATCTCCAATTAACCGGTCTGATTTTGCCAACGCCGATGCCGGGCAAATGATTGATGATATTTATGATAAGGCTGTCCTATCCTACGAAGCTAAGTCGGATGCACTAAGTAAAATGGCTGCTCCCGTTCTTAAACAAGTACTTGATAATGAAGGCGATAAGTACAAAAATATGGCCTTTCCAATATCGGATGGAACCAAATCAATTAATATAATTGTTCCGCTTGAGGAAGGTGCTACATCTGAAGGACGGATCATGAAGAAGCAGATTGAAAAAATTATCACTTTGGGATTTATTGATAATCAGTGGAAAGATCATCTGCGCCAAATGGATGATTTGAGAACGCATGTTCAACATGCCTCTTTGGAGCAGAAAGATCCTTTGGTTATTTACAAAAAAGAATCTTACGAACTGTTCACCGGTATGATGGCCAACATGAGTAAAGAGGTAGTGGAATTTTTGGTAAAAGCTAACTTACCCCAACAAGCTCAGCAGGCTCAAGCGACTCAGCAGGCCGAATTTGAGAGTGCCTATGACAATGCACATGAGCATCAGGTTGAAGAATTTGAAGGTAGTGAAGGCTTTGATCAGGCCCGTCAACAATCTACAGGTGGTCAACAAGTTCAGGCACCGAAAAGGAAACCGATCATCGCCGCAAAAAAAATTGGCCGAAATGATAAGGTTGAGGTCCGGAATCTAAAAACCGGAGAAACCAAAGTTTTAAAGTTCAAACAAGCCGAGCCGTTAATCAAAACAGGTCAGTGGGTGATGACCAAGCAGGAGGCGTGAGAACCAATAACCAATAACCAATAACCAATAACCAATAACCAATAACCAAAATCTGGCATTAATATTGATGGACAAACAAAAATGAAACAGTTTTTACTTTCAATATTGATTCTTATTCAATCGGCCATGTTTGCTCAGAACATAGATACGACCTTTGATGAAAAAGGGAACATATTTTCCATTTGCAAATACGTTGAGGTTGAAGGGGTCACTAACAGTGATTGTATTTATTATTATAATACGGGACGGAAATTCAGGGTCGGTTCGTACATTGATACCAATGCAAGTGGCACATGGCTATCCTATCATAAGAATGGAGCTTTGAAAGATAGTTTGTACTACAGCATCATCAGTCGCAATGGTTTCACTTATTCAGTTCTTGATAGCTTCTCATTTTATTTTTACGGAAATGGTGCAATTCAAGAAAGAGGTAAACATCTTAAGGACAAACGGCAGGGTCTATGGATAGTTTACTTCACGGACGGTCGCGAAAAATCCAGAGTGAGCTACGTAGATGGATTGCGAGAGGGAGAATGGCGGGTTAACTACCGCGACGGAAAGATTCGCGAATCCGGTTTTTACAAAAAGGATATGCAGGTCGGCGATTGGAGAACCTATCATAAGAACGGAAACGATTGGGGCTTGGGAAAATATGAACTCAATAAAAAAGAAGGAGAATGGGTATGGCTCTATAATGACGGAAAAACCGTACAGGCCAAAGGACTATTTGAACAAAATATGAGATTGGGTCACTGGGTATATAATTACAGGAATGGAAATGTTAAAAAAGCAGGACCGTTCAAAAGAGGATATGAAGAGGGTTTCTGGAAACTTTATTTTGAAAACGGTGATCTGCAAGCTGAAGGAGAATATATTTTAGGAAACAAAGAACGAAAGTGGAAAGAGCGTGAACTTATTGAAGGTACAGGTAAATACTCTGAATTTATTTATGGAGAGTATAAATATGACAAGAAGGACAGTACCTGGTTCAGCTATTTTGAGAATGGTAATCCAAAAGAAATGTGGAGCTATATTGCGGGTGAAAAAACAGGTTTGTACAAGCAGTTTTATTCCAATGGTCAATTGAAAACAAGCTGGCATCTTGTGAATGGTCGGTTGTTTCAGGTTCATGGTTGTTTTACACCAAAGGGAAAACCCTTCGATTGTGGAAGGGTGAAAATGGGTTCGGGCTCAGTAATGATTCTGGACGATAAAGGAAATGTGATTCGCGAAGATTATTATGAAAATGGGGAGTTGAAGGTAATGCCGGAGGATCATTAAAGGTGAAATTTTTGAATTGGAGAATCATTTTAAAAGACAATCAATAATTCAGATACTCAATACTAAAAAATTCAAAAACTCAAAAACGGGTCATGTTAAATTTGTGGGGAGAAGATTAAATTTGTCCTCAAAAATGAAAGATTTGTTAGAAGATTATACGCCTCATTTTAATGTTTATTTAACCGCGGAGGACGCGGAGGCTTTCGCTGAGATTCGCAGAGAGTTGCAAATAATTATTGGATCTCCTCAGCGGATCTCTGTGTATTTTCTCAGCGTCCTCCGCGGTTAAAGAAAACTTAGCTTTGAAGTAAATCTGTCCTAATTGGGTAGACCGCTACATATAACGGAACGAACAGTACGTCAAGCACTCGCGGTTTTCGATTGGTTATGGAAGTTATGGAAATGTAGAGCTCAAAAATATTCAAACTTCAAATACTCAAAAAATGAACTTTTCCGAATTCAGATTTATTGGAATTGGTTATTAGTCATTAGTCATTGGGGATTTGGGATTTGGGATTTTTGTATGTCCCTGATATAGGTTGACCACTTTAAAAGGTCAATTTATGAAAGCAA
>CAZCAD010000200.1:0-6253 GCA_964496525.1 uncultured Flavobacteriales bacterium
AGCTCCTTGGTTGCCCTATAGACAAGCAATAGGGAAGTAAAGGGCTAATCCGTTAAATAAATTTAAGGTGGGGAAACCTCACCGAAAACAGCCAGACCCCGACCAAAATCCTTAATTTTAGAGTCCTAATAAAGAAAAGATGAAACGACTTTTGAGTAAATGTTGCGCCTTATGCCTGACAATTCTGGTTCCTATTACAGGATTGTCTCAACAACCAAAAAACGTAATCCTATTAATTGGGGATGGAATGGGATTAACTCAAATGTCAACAATCTTCTATTTCGGAAATACAGAAGAGAATTTCTCGCGATTTAAGATAATCGGGCTTATTAATACCTCACCTGCACAAAGTCTGATTACCGATTCTGCTGCGGGAGCTACAGCCTTTGCCTGTGGTGCTAAAACGTACAACGGTGCTATTTCGGTAGATGAGAATGTTTTGCCAATTGAAAACATTTGCGAACGCTTGGAACCAAATGACATATCTACCGGGCTTATCGCTACATCAGGAATTACTCACGCCACCCCTGCCTGCTTTTACGCTCATGCAAAAAGTAGAAACGATAATGATACAATTGCATATCAATTAGCCGATTCCGGCGTGGAATTTTTCGCCGCCGGTGGATTGCAGTTTTTTAAAAGGGTTAATCGAGCGGACAGTATCGATGTATTGGAAATGTTAAAGAAAAATGGCTATGATATTGACACCTCAGCTCTTAATAAGGATCTTCTCGATAAAGCAAAGGATAAGGTCGGATTTTTTCTTGCTCAGGGAGGTCTTCCTTCAATGATAAATGGCAGAGGAGATTTCTTGAAGGAGGCCACTGAAATGGCGTTGGAATTCTTATCCAAAAAAGAGAAAGGCTTCTTCCTGATGATAGAAGGATCACAAATTGATTGGGCCGGACATGCTGCGGATGCGCACGGAATAATCGAAGAGGTAAAAGATTTTGACAAAGCAATTGGAGTTGCGATGGATTTTGCAGAAAAAGATGGTGAAACACTGGTAATAGTTACGGCAGATCACGAAACGGGAGGATTTGCGCTTGCACCGGATACATTGAATAATAGTTGGAAGTATGACACCATTATCGGTCAATTTTACAAGGGAGCTACCAATCTTTCATATACCGCTCATACGACAACGCTGGTTCCTGTTTTTGCCTACGGTCCATCAGCCGGATCATTTGCCGGAATTTATCAAAACAGTGATATCTTTCACAAGATTATGGAGGCTGCAAAGTGGTGATTTCCCTAATATTTATTACCGAAACTGAATTCTCGTATATTTGGAAAAACTATCAAAGATGAAGAACTTGACATTTAGACCAATTCTCTTATTGAGTATTCTCTCCGGAATCTCAGCCAACTCATTTCAACAAAAAAAAGTCGACTTATGCATTTTAAAGATTGAAGAACCTGACTACTTTGAAGGCGGTAGTAATATCTATGTTATCATCAAAAACTGTGGCAAAACAGATTTGACGAATATAACGGTTCGTGCCTGGGACTTGGATATTTCCGTTGAAGAAGGAATAAAAGAGTGGAACCTTAGTGCAGAAGAATATGCGGTTCTTGAGGAAAACAAAAATCTCGCAGAAGACGGGGCTTATGATTACGATGAGGACTGGAGTGATGAAATAGTAATTCCCAACTTGAAAAAAGGCGAAAAGATGAAACTCACATTCTTTGCTGATCATTGGATATATGATTCGAATGCTGAAGTGGGAGTTCATATAGATCCTGAAAATAAGATAAAAGAAATTGACGAAGACAATAACCGACTCGCCTTTATTGCCGGAGGATAAATTGATCGCCGAAACCGAACGTCTTTACATTCTGAAGATGGATGAGGGTGATTATCGATTTATTCTAAATCTACTTAACAGCCCCTCTTGGCTGGAGCATATTGGCAATCGAAACATCAAAACCAAAGCCAACGCTAAAAAATACGTCAGGGAAGGTCCTCAAAAGAGTTATGATGAGCATGATTTTGGACTCTACAAACTTTGTTTAAAAGAGAGTTTGGAGCCGGTAGGTATGTGCGGTATAATCAAAAGAGAAGAACTGGATTTGCCGGATTTAGGATATGCACTTCTGGAAGATTATCAGGGTCAGGGATTCGCCACCGAGGCTTGTGAATCCATCCTGATTCAGGCTCAAAAAAAATTCAAAATGGAGAAGCTTCTCGCAATTGTATCAAAGCGAAATATGAAGTCAATTCAACTCCTGGAAGCTCACGGATTTGTATATCAAAGAAACCGCTCTTACGGATTGGACGAAAACAGTCAGATTTATATGAAAACTTTCATTTAGGGATGTGTAGGAAATAAATGCCCGTTTTGGCTCGTTCTCTCGCCCTTTTACTGCTCCAGAAAAAAGTTCAAATAACCCTGCTACCTGCCTGCCATGCCTTCGGCAGGTAAACCGGCAGGCAGGTTCTCATCTTTTTTTGGATTGTAAAAGGACAAGATAATTTCGCCAATTCCACTCAACTTATTCCCTACCCATCCCTTAGGGTCTTCCGAACCATTCATACAAATTTGAATCCCAATGAACCGAAAAGCACTTATTTTTGTTGGATGCCAGAGAGAACAAAAATGGGACAACTGAAGAATCGCTTTGCTTTTCTTGTATTGATCCTGATGTTTATTTCTTGCGGATCCGGCGAGGCGGTAAAAGAGGACATCTTCAATGAGTTTACCCAAGAGGATTATTCAAAGACTGAGACTTATGTGGTCGTGAGAGATGGTATCAAACTTTGGACGACAATCTATTCCCCAAAAGATACGACACAAGATTACCCGCTTATTCTTCGCAGAACACCCTATAGCTGCAGACCTTATGGAAAAGATACGATGCCGGGGTCTATTTTTCACAATCCTGATTTGGTTTCCTCCGGTTATCATTTCGTCATTCAGGACGTTCGCGGAAGATGGATGAGCGAAGGGCCTTTCGAAAATATGAAACCACCCTACTCCTTCTGGGATCCCAAAGCGACGGATGAAGTTACGGATGCATGGGATACCTTTGAATGGCTTGAAGATAAGCTAAAGAATTACAACGGTCGTGCAGGAGTTACAGGGAATTCCTATTTGGGATTTACATCTTTAGTCGCCGCCCGATGCAATCATCCTTCGCTTAAAGCGGTCATCGCAATGGCACCCGTAACCGATTTCTACTTTGAGGATTTTAATCGTTACGGACTTTTCGCCATGAACTACATTCCGGTAATCAACTTCTTTGGAACACAGCACGACGGACCAACGAAAGAAGATTGGTGGCCGAAGAGAGATTCGATTTGGACTGATTCGGAGACGGGCGATACTGAACCCTACTATGAGTTTTTCCTTGATCGAATGGCACTGAGCAATTTTGACGACATCCTTGATTCCACTAATTTCTTTTGGAAGAATATCCGAGCGCATTCAACCTATGATGAATTCCATCAGCGCAGGGGCTGGATACAATATTTAGATGACATTGACTGTCATGTAATGATCGCCGGCGGATTAAATGATGAGCAGAATCTCTACGGTAATTTGAATTCCTACAAGAAAATGGCAGAACATTCAGATAAAATTCAGCTGCTGCTAGGCCCATGGTCGCACGGTCATAATAAACGAAGGGACAGTTTGTATTACCTGGGAAACATCTTTTTCGGTGTCGAATTGGCAAAAAACTATCAGGAGAACGAAGAATTTGAATATTTTGAATATCATCTTAAGGAAAGAAACAGTCCACCGGATTTTAAGGTGAAGCTTTATGACTGCGGAAATTTGAACTGGCATGAATTTGATGAGTTTCCTGTGGAACCGGACAGAGAACAAATTTATCACCTCGCTTTAGACGGTGGACTGAAGGAAGGCAAGGGCCCCGAAGCTAATTGGGCAAGAATATTTATCTCAGATCCTTTCAATCCGGTTCCATACCTTGAAAAAAATGACTTCCATCGCATGGCACCCAAGAAATATTTTACCGATGATCAACGCTTTCTGGAAGGAAGGGACGACGTTTTGAGTTGGGTTAGTGAGCCATTGGAAAATGATTTGACCGTCTTAGGTGAAATTAGGGCCATGATCAGCTTCATCACCGATCACGAGGATGCTGACATTTTTGTAAAAATTATCGATGTCTATCCCGAAGATAGAGAAGCAGAGGAAAATGATTTAGAAGGAATCAACTATCAGGGATATCAGCGATTAGTTCGACTGGGTTACATTCGAGCCCGATACCGTTATGGGTTTGATGAGGGAAAGCCACTTAACCCGAATTTTGGAATGCCCGTAAAAGTGCCACTATTAGAGGTTTTTCATACCTTTAAGAAAGGACATCGTATCATGGTACAGGTTCAAAGTTCGATGTTCCCTTTGTTTGATCTGAATCCACAAAATTGGGTAGACGATATCTATAAAGCGAAGAAAAGTGATTTTGAAAAAGCGAGACATAGCATTTTTGAAAACAGCAGGATTACCCTCCCAATTATTGAGTTGGGGCCTGTTAATACTGACGACGCTGCTGCTAAGTAATTCTGCTGAAGCCAAAGTAAAATTCAAAATTGTTGAAGAAATCCACATCCACAAGATCTTCGGTCTGGATGCGAAATTGATAGAGGATAATCTTGAAGAGGCGGATTTTAACACCAAAGGTGTCCTCTACTCTATCTTGGGAATGCATCCAACAGATTCGGACTCCTTAAAAGAGCCCGGGATCATTTATTTGGATGAGTGTATCAGGGATTTAAAGAAACTCAAAGAACGGAATAAAGGATTGAAATATCTTGGTTTTAAATTGGTTGACGGCTTTTTCATTAGCGAATCCGATCAATTTGAGTGGAATAAGGAAAACCCGGCTGAGTATATCGAGGAAAGTCGCCCGATAAATATCGAGCGATTTATCGACCGGTACAAAAAACCGCTTCACAAGATTTTTGGAAACATCAAAGTCTATATCTGCGGAATGAAGTGGAGAAAGATCATTCCTCCGAGCCAAGAAATTGAACGCTAGCATTTCTATAACAATTCCTCATCTTTTTTAGTCAGTAAGCGGTTGAGTTTTCCAAAATTGTGGAAGAGCCGCATAAGATGAAGAAAGCAAGAGTAGCATACCGGATGTAACCCAAAAAGAAGATGAGACGTAATTAGTGAGACCATTGAGTATGCGCTTAAAAAAAGGTCCTGTACATAAAGTGAAGAGTTACGAAATCAATAAACGAAATAAAAACCTGAAAATAGCTGCGAAACGCTTGCTGAAGGACATTCTATTTGTTTCAATCGGTATTATTTCGGCAGGTTTTGGGTTGAAGGGTTTTCTGCTGCCAAACGGGTTTATTGATGGAGGGGTAACCGGTATTTCGCTTTTGACAGAAGCCCTTACGAACTACTCTTTGCCGATACTGATTGTCGCAATTAACGCACCATTTATTATTCTTGGCTATTTCCAAATAGGCAAATCATTTGCGCTTAAAAGTGTTATTGCAATTACAGGACTTGCTCTTGCTCTTGCATGGATTGAGTATCCCATTATTACTTCTGATAAACTATTGGTGGCAGTATTCGGCGGGTTTTTTCTGGGCGGAGGAATTGGACTTGCTGTCAGGGGTGGCGCGGTGTTGGACGGTACTGAAGTTCTTGCTATATACTTTAGCAAAAAAACAGGTCTTACTATAGGTGATTTTATTCTTGTTTTTAACATCCTGATTTTTTCTGTAGCCGCGTACTTCTTATCGGTTGAAACAGCCCTTTATTCCATCCTCACTTATATGGCTGCGTCTAAAACGGTCGATTTTATTATTGAGGGGGTTGAGGAATACATTGGGGTAACCGTTGTCTCACCACACAGCGAAGAAATAAGGGTTATGATTTTCGAAAAATTGGGCAGGGGAGTAACAGTTTACGATGGGAAAAGAGGCTATGGGGAAAGGGGCGAGAATCTAACGAAAACGGATATTCTTTACTCGGTTATCACACGTCTTGAACTTACCAGGCTGCAAACTGAAATAGAAAAGATAGACTCTAAGGCATTTATTGTAATGAATAGTGTAAAAGACCTTAAAGGTGGGATGATTAAAAAACGGCAATTCAAAGAAGTGTAATCCTGCAAGCAAAAGATAAGCGATATGCAAACAATAGCGTCCTAAACATTTTTTCTGAGATCAATTTGAGTGGAATAACGAAAACCCGGCTGAGTACATCGAGGAAAGTCGCCCGATAAATATCAAGCGATTTATCGACCGGTACAAAAAACCGCTTCA
>CAZCAD010000201.1:0-6249 GCA_964496525.1 uncultured Flavobacteriales bacterium
CGGCAGGTGGTAAGAAGTTTACCCCATCCGTAATTCCACCATCCCAGCTCCAATCCGTTGCTGAACCGGATGCTGTAAGCATTGTTGAATCTCCCTGACATACATTGACGTCAGTTCCTGCATCAACAGTTGGATAGTCCCCGACAAAAATTGTTACGGAGAAACCACAATCAAGCGGATCTGTAGATGTCGCATTATAGGTAGTTGAGCCTGCCGGCGGTGTAAAAGGAACTCCGTCTACAACACCGCCATCCCAGCTAATTGTTCCCGTCCCGGTTGAGCTCGCGGACAGTGTGACCATATCTCCAACACAAACGGTGTCGTCCGAAACTGTCGTGATCAGTCCCATGCATAATTCGGTTATTATGATTTGGCCATCGCCGGTGTTTCCAATTGAGTTACTTGTTGCTGTACCTGAATTGTAGGAACCTCCGCCTCCTCCCCAAAGGTAACCGATGCCACCAGAAATGTAGACTGCTCCCTGACCGCCACTGTATCCTCCGCCACCTCCGGCTCTAAATGCGTTATCCATTGCTGAACCGCCACCGCCGCCAAAACCACCCGCTCCACTTGGGACCGGGTAACTGCCGTTCGCGACCCCACAAGTTCCTCCGGTGCCTCCGTTAACAAAGGCCAATCCACCTAATGAGGGAATTCCTCCCGCATCTCCGGGTGAACCATTTGCTCCATCACCTAAAAATCCGCCTCCACCTGATCCTCCGAGACCTCCGGTTAGACAACAATCTGTTTCTCCTGCAGCAGCTCCGCCACCAGCCGTTCCGCCACCTGCTCCGCCAGAAGTCGTGGCTCCATCTTCAACGAGTTGTGCATCTGTAATAGCCGCATTATATGGCCCGGTGTAAGTGGTAAATCCACCAACCTCACATCCACCACCACCACCACCGGAAACAATCATTGCCGTTCCGGAAGATTGATCTACGACGAAAGAACCACCGCCGCCGGATCCTCCCTGATTTCCTGTAGTAGCATTGATAACCCCTTGTCCTCCGACGAGTATTTCCAATACTTGTCCCGGCGTAACCACAAACTCACCAATCATTATCGCTCCAAGTCCTCCGTCCGTATAGCCACCCTGTGCGCCCCTGGTCTCAATCTGAATGGATGAAACACCCGATGGAACCGTATAAGTTTCAATTATACCGCTATAACTAAATGTTGTGGTTTGTGAGTAAGTCGATGAACCATAGATAATTACGGCCAAAAAACAGAGCAAACAGTAAGATCTTTTCATTTCATTTTAATTATAATTCACAGAAAGTTACGAAATTAAACGAGCCTTAGAATTTGACTTCGTCGAAAGGGGTTGAAAATTCGACCTTATATGCGAAAAATGGGATAAATGGCCTGGTCTGTGGGATAAATGGATTAGAGTTTGCGATCAATCGCTGATTAGTTCCGACGATCAAGTCCCCACATCATTTTATTTCGTATGGTATGAAGGAAATTTTGCTCTTCTGTCTGTACAACATTTATTTGAAAATCCGCTTTTTTCACAATCAATTCGACAGCCGATTCTATGGTCACAGAACGAGAATCCAAGCTACATAAATAGTCAGGTCCTCTACCTTCAATTTTCAATTTTACGGTCCTGCTGTCAGGAACAACTACAGGTCGAACATTCAAATTATGTGGGGCAATCGGAGTAATGACAAAATCGGCTGCGCCGGGAACCATAATAGGACCTCCACAACTAAGTGAATATGCCGTGGAACCGGTTGGCGTTGCAATAATTAATCCATCTGCCCAATAACTATTCAGATAAAGATCATCCAGATAGGTATGAATAGTTATCATCTGCGAGCTATCTTTTTTATGAACCGTGAGTTCATTCAATGCGAAATTATCTTTTCCAAAGAGTTGTTGTTCCGTTTCAAGCGTAATCAAAGATCTTGATTGAAGTCGATATCGACCGTCTTTAATAAATTGAAGAGCGTCAGGAATGTCATCCCGATTCGTCGAAGCCAGAAATCCCAATCGTCCGGTATTAATACCGAGAATCGGAATCCCACTGTTTCGAACAATGTTTATTGTTTCTAAGAAAGTTCCGTCTCCTCCAATACTTAACAATAAATCCAACTGGTCTTTGATCTCTGAATGATCGTTGAAAAAGATGGGTTCGCTATCGTATTGGATTCTTGACGAAAGATATCCCTGAAAAGGCTCATAAATAAATACCGTCGAGTCAAAAATTTTCAGGGTATCAAACAATTCCTGAATATTCGGAATAAAAGAATCATCAAACTCGCGACCGTAAATTCCAATTTTCATTCTTAAATATTTAGATAATTCATCAGCTCATCATATCGTTTCTTGAGATCTTCTTGAAAACGTCCTTTAGAGAAACTAGCCTTAATGTGATAATCGTATCGGTTAAAAGTCTGAATAATCCGATCAAGATCAGTAGAGTTTATTTTAATCGTGAGTTCTATTTCTGTAGAATCTTTCGCCGAGGTGATATAAGAGCTTAAGATTTTCGCTCCATTTTCTTCAACTATTCTGGCGATTTGATGCAAAGAATAATCGTGTTCATTCATTACGAGAACCAAAATTCCACCTATTTCCTTGATTGAATTTATCGCTGTAATCTGTGACATCAGATATAACAAATCCGTGCAGCCCAAGTACTGATTATTTTCATCGAGAATTGGAACGACAGTAATTTTCGCGTCAGCAATCAGTTTCATCACCTCGTAAACATGTCTGTTGGCATAGATGAATGGTTTTGGTAAATTTTTGAAATATTCTCCTATCGATTTGGAGGGATCAGACATGTCATATATTTCATCCTCTGAAATTATTCCATGATATTCAATCCCATCAACCACGGCTATGTGGCTCACTCTGAATTCATTCATCCACTGCAATGCTTTTTCGCCGGATTGATTCGATCTCAAGGGAGGAATTATGTCAGATATGAGTTCTTCTGCTGTCATTTTAAACTCTTGGGATTCACCAAAATATTAAGTTTCGATTATGGTGCCAAAAGTAATCAATATTTAACCTAAGCTTGCTAAATTTGTTTTGTTATTCATCGGCCATTTGGATTTAATGAAAACGAACTTAAGCGTAAATATCAATAAGATTGCAACTATTCGAAACTCCCGTGGAGGCATGGTTCCAAGTCTTGCAGAAGCAGCTCTCAGATGTGAAGAATTTGGCGCGGACGGCATTACTGTTCATCCCAGACCTGATGAGCGACACATTACGAAAAAGGATGTTTACGATTTGCAGCCAATATTAAAAAAAGAATTTAACATTGAAGGATATCCGAACGAGCGATTTATGGAGATACTCAAGGATGTCCGACCTGCCCAGGCCACACTCGTTCCTGATGGCCCCAATGTTCTAACTTCAAATGCCGGATGGAATACGGTTGAACAAGAATCATTTTTAAGAGAAGTTCTTGAACGGATAAAAAGTTTGGGAATTCGCACCTCTCTCTTTATGGGAACAGATTCGATTCTCATTGAAAAGGCCGCCGAAATTGGATGTGATCGTATCGAATTTTATACCGGACCGTACGCCGATCTTTTCGATGAAAACAAGGAAGAGGCGATTAAAGCATTCTCAGAATGTGCCACTGTTGCCACAGATTGTGGTCTTGGAATCAATGCGGGTCACGATTTAAATCTGAAGAATTTGAAATACTTTAAGGATAATGTTCCGGGATTGCTAGAGGTATCAATAGGACACGCCCTCATCTCCGATGCCATTTATATGGGCTTAGAAAATACCATTCAGCTTTATCAAGGTCGGCTAACAGAATGAAATTACATTATAGAAAGCTGGGAAAAGGAAGTCCCTTATTCATCTTACACGGTTTATTCGGTTCATCAGATAATTGGCAGACGCTTGGAAAAGCATTTGCAAAAAATCATGAAGTTTTTTTTGTCGATCAGCGCAATCATGGGAGATCTCCTCATTCGGATGAATTCAATTACGATTTAATGGTGACTGATTTTTTGGAGCTCATTGATGAATTAGGATTTGATAAGGTAAATGTGATAGGACATTCAATGGGTGGAAAAACAATTATTGCCTTCACCGCAGATTATCCGGAACGCATTGACAAAATGGTTGTTGCGGATATCAGTCATCGTCCATATTGGCATCATCACGAAGAAATATTAGACGGCTTGGAAGCAATTAATCTCGATCAAATTAGAAGTCGTGGGGCTGCAGATAAAGTGATGAAAGAATATGTCCCCAATTTTACTGTCCGACAGTTTTTACTCAAAAATCTGTACTGGGTAAAAAAAGGGCAGTTGGACTGGAGGATGAATGTTGAGGCCCTAATCGATAATCTTCCGCGCGTTATTGAAGAGATAAAGTTTGATCAGATTCTAACCGAAACACTTTTTATTCGAGGTGAGTTATCCAACTATATTCCCAAAGAGGATTATGAAGACATTGCACTGAAGTTTCCTAATTCACGCATTGAGACAATATCAGGTAGCGGACATTGGGTCCACTACGATGGTGCGAAGGAATTTTATCGACTCGTCAGCGATTTTATGTCCTGATTAGAACCGGAAATTCCTTTGTTATAATGTCTAATCTCTACTCAACAACTAACTTGTCAGTTGTGATTTTTCCGTTTAGGTCTTCTACAGAATAAATATACACGCCGGACGAAAGATGCGAAACATCCACTTTATGAGCTCCATTGATTTTTTCTGTCAGAAGAACTTTTCCTAAGTTATCATAAAGCGTGAATGCTAATTCCTGGTCATTGTACGAAATGACGTTCAATTCTACGCTAACCGGATTCGGATAGACTTCAAAGACCAGGTCATCACCTTCTTCAACATCAACTCCTGCATTACAGGTCAGCATCAATTCATCAATAGCGCCTAAAGCACTTAGTCGACCACCTGTTACACATTCGCCTGAAAGAGCAGCGACCGGATCAACTCCGTCAAGTAATGCCTGACGAACTTTATCTGCGGCTTGCCATGGATTAACAATTGCTAAATCTGCAAGAGCCGGGCATGGAGCCGCGTACATCAAGGCAATAACCCCTGCGGTTAATGGCGAGGCGAAAGAAGTTCCAGATGTACTTCCATATCCTGCGTTATCACAAATGTAAACGTTTTCACCCGGGGCTCCGAGATCAATTGTTGTGGCCCCATATCCTGAAAAGGTTCTGACATCAGAAGTATTTGTGGCCGTCACTGAAATCATATAGTCAGACGGGCAAGCTGTTGGAAGGTCTCCATTGACATCAATATCCCAGTTAATATTAGCCGTCGCTCCGCAATTAAGAATTCCATGAAGACCTAATGTATCATAAAATGCACACCATAAAGGAGCTGAAGCCGGATCTCCACCATCAATTCCCCAAGACGCATTTGTTGCTACAACAAAAGCACCCAATGTTCCCGCGGTAGAATTATACTGTTTTCTCATTACCAATGGGTAGGTATAGGCGGCAATAACATTTGCCTCTGTCAGACTACCCGGCATATCAACCTGCATAATTTCAACATCCCAGTTTGCTCCCACTACTCCGGTACTATTATTACCCGTGGCACCGGCCATGCCTGAGACTGAACATCCATGATCACCACCGGCAATGTTGTCATTATTCGTTCCGGAATTCCAACCATTTACATCGTCGATATAGCCATTGCCGTCATCATCCAGCCCATTGCCATTAATTTCATTTGCATTTGTCCAATGATTGTCAATTAAGTCTTCGTGAGCATAATTTGATCCGCCACCTTCTAAAATACAAACGACTATCTCGTCTCCATTAGGCGTTAATCCTCCGGTTGTAATATCCCAGGCCGCCTCGGAATCAATATTTGTGTGGTGCCATTGGGTCCCAAATGAAGGATCATTCGGTGTGACTCTATGTTCACAATGATGATTGTTTTGAGCAATAATCACATGTTCGTTATTCCAAAATGCTCTTAGCAGATCAATGTGAGAAATAGCTGTGTGATCGAAATTCATTTTCCAAATATTCATCGGAGAGGAAATTTCTTCCACTGCCTTAAGATTTGTTTCCAATCCTTCGACCAGTCTTAGGTCGGCTACCAGATCATTAATGTTTTTTGAATCGTCAATCATGACTAGAATATCGCCTTTCACATATTCCATTGGATCAGAAGCATCCTGAGAAAAAATATAGACGGAAATTCCTAAGAAGATAATGAGTAGAAATTTTTTCATGGTGTTATTTTTTGAGCTGTTTTTTTGATTTCTTTAAAAATACGAAGAATT
>CAZCAD010000202.1:0-6227 GCA_964496525.1 uncultured Flavobacteriales bacterium
TCGTAGCCTGCGACAGCGAGCGTGGTACTATTCTCGAATTTATGCGGATAGCCAGGATAGAGACAAGGTTTATGTCATGAACGTCGCATACCACACTTCAAGCGATGGTGGAAAAACCTTCAAAGCACGTCATGCGCCACATGGCGATCATCATGATTTGTGGATAGCTCCTGAAGATGCAAATAGATTGATAATAGGTGATGACGGTGGCGCACAAATTAGTTACGACGCCGGCGGAACCTGGTCTACCTATAAAAATCAACCGACGTCTCAATTCTATCGAGTCACAACCGACAATCATTTTCCTTATAGAATCTACGGTGCTCAGCAGGATAATTCTACCGTCCGAATCGACAGTCGGGATGACAGAGGGAATTTAGGCGAAGACAATTGGGAATCTACTGCCGGCGGTGAATCTGCCCATATCGCGATTGATCCGAATGATAATGACATTGTCTACGGAGGTTCTTATGGTGGATTTTTAACACGTCTTAATCATAATACTGACCAACAGCGGGCAATCAACGTTTGGCCTGATAATCCATTGGGATATGGTGCTGAGGGAATGAAATACCGTTTCCAATGGAACTTCCCCCTCTTCTTTTCTCCACACGATAGTCAAAAATTATATACGGCATCGCAGTATTTGCATGTTTCAAAAGACGGTGGCGGAAGCTGGGAGATAATCTCCCCTGATCTCAGTCGAAATGATTCAGCAATGCTGGTCTCTTCGGGCGGGCCCATCACAAAAGATAATACGGGAGTTGAGTATTATGCGACCATTTTTAGCGCAATTGAATCACCTTATGAAAAGGATTTACTCTGGTGTGGATCAGACGATGGTCTTGTTCACATATCAAGGGATGCCGGTCAAAATTGGGAGAATGTCACTCCAAAAGATTTGCCGGATTGGGCGATGATCAACAGCATCGAAGCCGATCCTTTTAATAAAGGAGGATTATATATGGCAGCAACTAAATACAAGTTAGGCGACTATGTACCTTATCTATATCACACAAAAGATTATGGTAAAAGTTGGACAAAAATAACGAACGGAATTCCCTTGGAGCATTTTACGAGAGTTATTAGAGCGGATCGTGAAATAGCCGGATTACTCTATTGTGGGACGGAGAGCGGATTGTACGTTTCGCGGAATAACGGCAATAACTGGAAATCATTTCAACTCAACCTTCCCATTGTCCCAATCACAGATTTAGCATTAAAAGACAACAATTTAGTTGTTGCTACCCAGGGTAGAAGTTTTTGGGTTTTGGATGATCTGCATCTTCTATGGCAGGAAATTGAGCAAGGCGACAAAATTAAGCCTTCAACATCAAAAGGGGCTATTTATAAACCGTATCCAACAACGGGTGTCGGCGGATCAACAAAGGTGTCGAAACGATCAGGGACGAACCACAGTGGTGGCGTTCGACTGCATTTTAAACTAACGAAATTACAAGTGGAAAATGAAGTCAGGCTAAAAATTCTCGATCAAAATCAAAAAGAAATTCGTTCATTTTCATCTGACGCTGAGGCGAACGATTCCGATTTTGAGGTAGAAGAAGGCACCAATCTATATGTGTGGGATATGCGATATCCAAAGGCTGATCGATTCGAGGGCCTGTTGATGTGGTGGGGAACACTTCAAGGGCCGAAAGCCGCCCCGGGTAAATACACGGCGACATTAATAACAGGGGAGGATAGCGTTTCGACTACTTTCGAAATCGTGCTCGATCCACGTTCTGAAGGAAGTATAGAAGATCGTCAGGCGCAATTCGAATTTTTATTGTCGATCAGAAATACCGTGGATGAAACACATGATGCGATCCGCAATATGCGGGAAATAAAAAAACAGATAAGCGGACTAAAAAGTCGCATCAAATCCGAAGATTATCCGGAGATTTTTAAAGAAGGGGATCGACTCGATTCTATTATGACGGGCATCGAACAGCAACTCTATCAAACTAAGCTGAAGTCGAATCAGGATATGCTCAATTACCCAATTATGCTGAACAATAAGTTAGCGCATGTCGCATCCCTGGCAAGTATGAGTCCAAATAAACCAACGGATCAAATGTACGGAGTAAGGGATTTCCTCACTGAAAAAATCGATACACTATTAGGAGAGTGGAAAGATATATTAGCCAATGATATTCAGAGCTACAATGAGTTAATCCGAACCAAAAGCATTGACCTCATTGGGATTTCAGAGGATTAGACCTGGGGAAAACGGTCAAAAATCATACGATTTAGGTAAAAATACCTGTCTAAATATTGGTTTGAAAAATTCCTTTTTTATTGTTAGCTTAAAAGACTCATTTCGGCCAACCGCGCTATGTCTATCAGATCTCTAGTTTGTCTGTTCTGCCTTATCTCGCTCCAGTTTTCCTGCGATCAGGAAAATAAGTCTGAGATGCAAAATGTTGAGCTGACACAAGCTCCGGTGGAACGAAATTATGTCCCAATTCATGCGAGGACTATTAAAGGCAAGGTCAAGCGAGCAAAACATGGGACGGCTGAAAGAATTCCGGTCAGCGATTTAACCGTGGTAAATTTTAGGCAGAATGTCCACGAAGCATCTCATCCGATTGTCCACACGCTTCCCGAAAATCTTCCCGCTACTCATCCTGACTCTGTAAGAATAAAGGATCCCGTCTCTTTTCGGATGAAGCCGGAAATAATAAACGCCGGTTTTCCTGATCGGATCACAACACTTCCTCCTCGATATCGCGATGCCGCCAAATTCGATATTCAATATCTCGATGTCAATCAGGGACTGAATTCTTCATATATCTGGGATATTGTCGAAGACTCGCAGGGCTATCTCTGGTTTGCCACTTATGGCGGGGGCTTGAGCCGCTATGACGGCAAATCATTGATTCGATATACTGAAAACGCCGGGCTTCCTTCCAATTATATATGCACTATTGAGGAGGACTATAAGGGCAATATATGGTTGGGGACTTACGGTAAAGGTTTGTCGAAATTCGATGGCAAATCATTTACCAATTATACAAGCGAAGAAGGGCTTCCCAGTGATTACATCTTATGTATTATGGAGGATATTCAAGGAAACCTCTGGATTAGTACAGATGGCTCAGGCGTGGTTAAATTTGACGGAAATAAATTTTGGACCTATAGCATTGAAAACGGCCTTTCATCAAATGAAGTGTGGGATATTTTCCAAGACGATAATAGAAATATTTGGTTCGGAACCAATGGAGGCGGAATCTCAATTCTTGATGGAAATAATTGGACGTACTTGACGACTGCCGAAGGACTGTCATCAGACACAGTCTGGGATATCATGGCCGATAAGAATGGCTATATCTGGATTGGTACCGAAGGAGGTGGACTGAACAAATTTGATGGTGAAAAAATTGAGATTTATAAAAAAGAGCACGGTCTGTCATCAAACCAGGTGAGAAATATTGCTGAGGATAATCACGGAGTGTTATGGTTAGCAACTGAAGGAGGAAGTGTCTGCTCTTTTGATGGCGAGCAGTTTGTCCACTACGGAATGGAGGAAGGAATCACTTCTGATTTTATCCGCCTTGCTTTCCATGATCAGAAAGGGAATATGTGGTTTGGAACGGACGGAGGCGGAGTGAATAGACTACATCCAAATTCATTCAGGCATTTTACTACTGATGATGGGATGTTGTCAAATTATGTGTGCGACATTTTTGAGGATTCTAAAGGAAACTTGTGGTTTGCGACGGACGGCGACGGGGCTTGCATGTTCAACGGAATAGAATTCATGCACTTTACTGAAGAAGATGGCTTGGCTAACAATCTCGTCATGTCAATTATTGAAGATCGACGAGGAAATATTTGGTTCGCGACAGACCTGAATGGGGTTTCGAAATTCGACGGAGAAAGTTTCACAAATTATACTATCGAAAATGGTCTTGCATCAAATCGTTTATTGAAAATTCTTGAGGATCGCTCCGGAAATCTGTGGTTTGCCACAAAGGATAATGGTGTCTGTGTTTATGACGGAACATATTACACATATTATAACGAAGAGAGTGGATTGCTCACCAATACGGTCGTCGATATTTACGAAGATAATCAAGGCGCGATGTGGTTGATCTCAGAGAAAAAAGGAGCGTCCAAAATCAAGGATGGAAAGATCACTCACTTCACAAAAGAAAATGGTTTAAGCTCTTCTATGATACAATCTGTACATGAAGATTATTGTGGTAATATTTGGTTCGCGCATATTGGCAAGGGAATCGACAAATTCGATGGAAAGAGCATCACCAATTTCACAACGGCTGATGGACTTACCTCCAATTATGTTTGGTCCATAACAGAAGACGATAACAGACGATTATGGGTCTGTACAGAGGCCGGGATCAGCTGTATTGACATTGACACTGCCTCCTCTAAGCCATTTCCTCAGATATATTCATTTGGAAAAGAGGATGGCCTTAAATCGTTGGATTTTTACGCGAACAGTTCATTCCATGATCGTCAAAACCGACTTTGGTTTGGAAGTAGCCAAGCTTTAAGCATGCTTGATTTAAACAACTTTGAGTTATTGAATTCAGCACCAACGATTCACCTTACCAACGTCCTCATCGATGAGGAAAATATTAACTTTTCCAAGCTTTCTGTTTCGGACAGTCTGGGTTATACTTACTCCTCGGTGGAGAAAAAAGAAAATGTCCCAATTGGATTAAGCCTCAATTATAACAAAAATCACCTGACATTTCATTTTTCCGGTATTGACTGGAATTCGCCGCAAAAGGTCAAGTTCAGCTATTATTTATATGGAATTGACCCGCACTGGAGTGCTCCTTCAACTGAAGCAAAGGCCGATTATAGAAACTTAGCCGTTGGCGAACATCATTTTCAGGTGAAAGCGCTAACTGCATCGGGACTTTGGTCTGAACCGGTTATGATGGAATTTCGAATCTTTCCTCCGTGGTGGCGAACATGGTGGGCAGTTGTTTTATACAGTCTGGGCCTCATTTTTATTGCTTTGGGGGGATATAAATTCCGCACCGTAAAATATCGAAAACATCAAAAATTGCTTGAAGAAACGGTACAGGCTCGTACGGATGAGCTCTTTACTCAAAAACAGGAAGTCGAAAGACAAAAAAAGGTCGTCGATGTAGCATATAATCAATTGGAGGAGAAGAACACTGAGATTTTGGATTCTATTTCTTATGCAAAACGAATTCAGGCCTCCATTCTTCCGTCGGACGAATATTTTCACGAATGTTTGCCTGACTCATTCATCCTTTATCTTCCAAAAGATATTGTGGCCGGGGACTTTTATTGGTGTGAAGAAGTCGAAGGAAGGATTCTTCTCGCAGCTGCGGATTGCACAGGGCATGGCGTTCCTGGGGCAATGATCAGCGTAATTTGTCATTCGGCACTAAACCGTGCCCTAAAAGAATTTTATTTAGTAGAGCCGGATAAAATCTTGAATAAAACACGAGAAATCCTCATCGAAAAATTCGATAAAGGCCAGGGTGGAATACAGGACGGAATGGATATTTCCCTGGCAATTATCGATATGAAGAAGAAGTCCCTGATTTGGGCGGGGGCTAATAACCCGCTCTGGATTATCCGAAAGGGTCAGGACTTGGTTCAGGAAGTTAAAGGTGACATTCAACCCATTGGAAAATATCCTTCAAACAGGCCATTCACAGCACATGAAATCAAATTTCAAGAAGGCGATTTAATTTATCTGTTGACGGATGGTTTTCCCGATCAATTTGGGGGTGCGAAAGGCAAGAAATATAAGTCGATCAACTTAAAACAGTTTTTGGTAAGTATTGCTGATGACGAAATGAAAGTCCAGCCTTATAAACTCAAAAAAGAGTTTTATCATTGGAAAGCGGAGTTGGAACAGATTGATGACGTCTGCATCATAGGAGTCCGCTTTTGAACCTCACCCCCTCCTTAGTCCTCCCCATAACGCTCACACAAACAGACCTTGCCCGCATCGGAGCCTTTCGACACGATTTCACCCTTTTTATCAAATCGATAGGCAACCCCACCTTCAGATAACTCGATGAAATATCCCGCCGGACTAAAGTAACCCAAACTGCATCGGCAATTGTATTTGCAGGGAATGATCACTTCTCCATCCGGTAGAATAACGCCGTATTTTTCATTCTTCACAACAACTAACGCTTTGAAATCATTATTGCCTTTTATTCTTGGGGCATCGACAATAGAGTAATATTGATTCTTAATAATAACATTGA
>CAZCAD010000203.1:0-6223 GCA_964496525.1 uncultured Flavobacteriales bacterium
TTTGTCGGGACTCCTTTTGATACCTCGAGGCTCTGCCTCGGGGTTGTTCATTTTTTTCATGCCGGTAGATTGATTTGGCCGCTCAGATCGCGGTGATATTTATGGTTTGATGGTAAAACAGCAAAATGATAAAAAACCCTACCGTTGTGAGATTAAAAACCCACTTCGACGTATCTCCGGGCAATTCTTTTGCCTCAAGATTTTGATAAGACTAAAAGACCGATTATATTTCAAAAAAAAATCCAATGAAAAAAGTAATTTTTATTCTAGCCATCGGAACACTGTTGACTTCTTGTGGCGGAGGTTGTGATACTTCAACTGTAGAAGGCGCAGCAGATTGCTGGTGTAGCTTAATTGATGAAATGGTTGTAGCTGAGGCTGATGGAGATGCTACCGCACAGGCTGATATTGAGGGCCGAAGAGATAAGGCCAAAGATGAGATCGAGACACACCTGGATGCCGGGGATTATACAGAGAATGCGCTTGAAGAAATTCTCAAAGACCGGAATTGTCGTTAGTTTTCGAATAACATCATTTTTACTAAATAACTGACTTTCACCATAGCCAAGGTCTTTAAATGAAGGCAATATATCTTGTTAAAAAAGGCAAGGCTGGTCAGGCCTTTGAGCTAAGAGATATTGATATGCCAGTACCGGCCAATGATGAGGTGTTAATCAAAGTGGAATGCTTTGGGCTCAACTATGCAGACGTCATGGCCAGAAACGGTCTCTACAAAGATGCTCCTCCAATTCCATCTGTTCTTGGTTACGAAGTTGTCGGAAAAGTGGAGAAAGTCGGCTCCAATGCAAATCAAAATTTAGTGGGTAAAAGGGTGGTCGCATTCACTCGCTTTGGAGGTTATGCCGAGTATGCCGTTACTAGGTCAATTGCTGTCGCCGAGATTGATGATATGGATGCCGGACTTGCCGCCTGCATCGCTACTCAATTTGTTACCGCCTACTTCATGGCTTTCGAATGTGTCAACATTTTTGAAAAAGACAGGGTCTTGATTCATGCAGGAGCCGGAGGAGTCGGAACCGCATTAATCCAACTGTGCAGACTAAAGGGTGCCGAGATATTTACCACCGCCGGGAATGATGAAAAGCTCAAGTACACGAAAAAGCAAGGCGCAGATCATGCGATTAATTACAGACAGACTGATTATGTTGAAGGAATTCGCGATATCATCGGAAAAAAGCACCTGGACATCACATTTAACCCCATTGCCGGTTCAACGTTCAAAAAGGATCTCGGCCTTGTAGGCTCCGGAGGAAAAGTTGTTGTATTCGGCGGTTCTGAACGTTCAGGTAAGAAATGGGGAATATTTTCGAGCTTAAACTTTGTTCGAAAAATGGGACTGATTATTCCGATTGGATTGATGATGCGATCTAAATCAGTGATCGGAGTTAATATGCTGAAAATTGGAGACAACAATCCAAAGGTTTTAACTCGCTGCCTTCGAAATGTAGTGGAACTAGTTAAAACCAATCAACTGAACCCCTATGTTGGAGCAAAATTTAATGCTTCGCAAATTGCCGAAGCACATGACTTACTTGAAAATCGAAATTCGATTGGCAAGGTTGTTGTTTATTGGGACAAATGATAATCATGAACTTGCTTAAAGTTCAATAAGTAGATTTGGAGATAATAATTATCTTACAAATCAAGATCGCTGCTTAGAACCTGTTCTTAGAAAAAAATAGAGTAAATGAAAAAAGGAATACTTGTTTTGTTTTGCTTTGGCAGCTTTGCTGTATCAGCGCAAAATATTGCCGATAACAAAGTAACATTCAGTTACATTCAGCTACCCACTAATCCGGTTGATCCCGGCTATTCAACCTATTCGATTGTTCTCAATCGGGGGTTTGAGATGAGTAATGAAGACAGCCTGAACATTTTTGCCGTTCGAACCGAAGCGGCAAGCATTAACTACGATGCCCTGATGACTGCATGGCGAGAGCAGAAAAAATCAGTCGATCGAAAATATCTAAGGGATATGGCGGCCTGGGAGAAAGCTAGTTATGTCCCTGGATCAACGGTGGCGCAGCCTATAAGGGGGGCATATCCACTTCAACCAATCATGGAGGAAATTGATGAGCCCATGTTGCACGATGATTTGAGAGATGATTTTGTCAATAGAAAAATTAATGTTGATGGATTTTCGGTTGGTGAAGGCGGAGCCGTAATCACAATTGATATGGGCGCACTTTCAGACATGAAGATACTTAGCAAAAAAAGCGGAACCGCTGCAACCACAAAATATGTCTATAGCTGCACGTATAGATTGAGTGCTATGGTGAAAGTAGAATGTCCGGCCAATGGAATTGTTTTAAACACCATGGTTGGAAATTCAACTAAAACCCACGCGATGAAAACATTTAGTAGTAAATACGACTTTCAGCTATACTGGATGGATAATAAGGCGACTTTTTGGAATGAGCTTCAATCAAAAGCAAGAAATTCAGTTCTGACCGCCATCAATAACAATCTGAGTTCAGCTATGGGCTTTCCGGTCAAAAGAAGAACAACGGAAGTTTTTTCTGTTAAGAAGTTTAAAGATCATTCTTACAGTGATCTGGTTGAGACCTATACCCTGGCTAAACAAGGCTATGATTTGATTCGGAATGATAGAGACAGAACCGGAGCCGCTGACAAGTTGCAGGATGCGATTTCTCAATGGGAGAGTATACTTGGAGAAAGTAATCCCGGGGATAAAAACTCACGAATTAATGAAAAGGTGACGGCGATGATTTATTACAATTTGGCTGAAGCCTATATGTGGACATCTGACTTTGACGAAGCAGAACAATATATTAATAGAGCCATTAATGGCGGCTCTTCTAAATTCAAAGGAATGGCCAAAGATCTTCAAAAGTACTTGCCAAAACGGAAAAGCAGGTGGCAAGCTAATTTTTGAGGTTGTTTAAGTCGAATCAATAAGTTATTCTCCTACCCATCATCCACTCCTGAACAATCTCATTAAGAATTGCAAACCAAATCAAACAAATATTTATGGACAGTAAAGCTGGTTTTCGGACTGGCTTTACTGTTTTTTATTTGTTGGAAAGTCTGGAACGAGCCAATTCTTGAAGATCTACAAAACATTCAGATTACTCCTGATGGTATTCTCCTTTGCTTTCTGGTAATAATACTTATGCCGGTAAATTGGTTGTTGGAGACCGCTAAATGGAAATTGCTCATGGACAAGGTTCATAAGCTGAGCTGGAGAGGAGCGTTCCTGTCTGTTTTGGCCGGCGTAAGCACCGGATTACTGACCCCGAACCGAATCGGAAATTTTATTGGCAGAACAATTTATACCGGTAAAGAAGTGCGAACAAAATCGATCATTTATACTTTTCAAACCAATTTGGGATCGTTATTCGCTACGATTTCTTTCGGAATCGCCGGAGCTCTAATATTTCAGACTTTCATCAAAGATCTGTCTCCGCTGGCATTTTATTTGATTTTGCTAATCGTTGTCGGACTTGTAGGCACCTTCTTTTTTAATCCGAATCTTGTTAATCATACGCCTGTTAAAAGAGTTCTGAAGGAGAAAACACAGGAAGATTTAAAGCAAGCAGGTCTGATTTCTAACCAGCTAAAGGTTATAGTTCTACTATTGAGCATGGTAAGATATTTAGTTTACCTTCTACAGTTTTATCTCTTGCTTCTGGCCTTTGGGATCACCGAACCGACCATCATCTTGCTCTCTGCAATAGCATTTGTATTCTTGATCACAACAGCTATTCCGTCCTTCCTCTTTGGAAAGTTATTCGTTCGCGAGGCATCAGCCCTGTTTGTGTTGACCATGCTCGAAATCCCGTCGACGATCATATTAATTACAGCCTTTTTACTTTGGTTCATAAATTTGGCCATACCTTCACTTTTTGGTGCCTGGGTGCTGATTCGCAAAACATGACACTCTATAGTCTGATAGCCCTTTTCGCTCTACAGTTTGTGATCGTCCTGGTCTTAATGATTGGCTTCAGGAGAACCAAACGAAAAGTGCCTCGATCAAGCGGTGAGATCAGCGGAATGAGCATTATTATTCCCTTTCGCAACGAGGAGCAACGAATTACACCTCTTATCGATTCAATCAATGAAGCCCACCTGCCCGAAAATGTTGAGTTCATTTTCGTGGATGATCATTCTACCGATAAGACAGTGTCAACTTTTACCTCGCAAATGCAAACGCCATTCCAATTAATTAAGAACGATGGAAGGGGCAAAAAGGCAGCAATTCGAACAGCCGTGCGTCAAGCAACCTACAGCAAAATTCTGACACTGGATGCGGACGTAAGCTTCAGCAAACTTTGCATCATCGAAGCACAATTTTTCAATATGCAGGATATGACCATTTTTCCTGTTCGTATGATGGGTAACTCTCCAATTCAGATGCTTGGGAGCTTCGAATTTTCTTTTTTGCAATTAGTTACATTCGGTATGGCCGGATTTCGGCGTGCGGTTTTAAGTAACGGTGCCAATTTAGGCTTTGATAAACGAACCTTTTTACAAATTGACCGTGACAGGACTGATTACCACATCCCTTCAGGAGACGACATTTTTTTATTAAACCAAATGCGTAAAAAGAATCGGGCAATTTGGGGTGTTTCTAACGTCGATTTAATTGTAAGTACCAAAGGTCCAAAAAGCCTTATAAAATTGCTGAAACAACGAAAGCGATGGTTTGGCAAAATGACCGAAATGATCAGTTTTTATGCAGTTTTTGGACTTTTTTTACTCATTTTGTCTCAAATTGGCTTGATTTTGGCCATTTTTGGACTAAAATGGAGTATTTGGTTTTTGCTTCCTTTAGGGTTAAAGTTCGTCTCAGAATGGCTCATTGATTTGACGACATTTCGACGATTTTCAATACTTCGCTTTTTAGCATTGATCGTCCATCAAATTTGGTATCCGATTTATCTGTTGCTACTAATTTTTCCTTTGGGAAAAGAGGAGAAGTGGGAGGTTTAGAAGGAAGTATTACCAAAATCATTTTCATTTTTCTACCCTTATTAACACAAATAACAAAATGTTGTTGATGAGATGCACGAGGAAAGGTCTGGATGGATAGATTTATTTTATATAATTGTAATACCCTAAACTTGTTGGTGAGCGAAATGTCGGTGTCAGAATCTTTTGAGCAATCATTCCAGTATTATCTGGAGAATGAGAAACAACTATTAGCTGAGTATAAGAATCAAGTTATAGCAATTCATTTGGATAAGGTGCTTGGTGTATATAAAAGTAAAATGGACGCGTACCTAAAGGTTCCAACTGAATATAATATTGAATCAGGCTCTTTCGTAATAAAGAACTGTTCTGAAAAGGAGGAAAGGTATGTGCGCGTTTATCATTCGAATTCAGATTTAGGGTAGACCAACTAATCATGCACCAAATTTCCGATGTTCTCACGGTCAAACTTCGACAGGCAATTCGGGGAATTACAACAAGTGTGGGTATTTCCAGACCTTTTGAAATTGATTCAATTGGTCAACCGCCAAGGCCTCATCGCACCTCCGCTTTATGGGACACAGGATCTACACATTGTTTGATCACTAAGTCTTTAGCTGAAAATTTGGACCTTAATCCAATATCTAAGATACAGGTGGCACATCATGAAGGAATGTCATTTGCCAATGTTTACTTGATGGCTATTTATATTACCAAAAGATATTATGTTGTGGTAGAGTTGACTGAAACTAAAGCTCCTAGTGATAATTTTGAGATCATAATAGGTATGGATGTGATTACTAAAGGGGATATGGCAATTACGACTGAACAAAATGAAACAATTTTTTCATTTCGATTACCCTCTTCAACAACCATCGACTTCACCAAAAAGACATAGTAATTTAAAAAATCATAAGTCCGAGTAAAAAGATAAGCCCTCCTCCAACAAACAAGAGTAACGTATAGGGCAAAATTTCCTTGGCTCTCAATCCCGTTATTCCTAAAAGAGGTAAAGCCCAAAACGGCTGTATCATATTCGTCAGTTGATCGCCATATGAGAGCGCCATTATTGCTTTTGGAAGCGAGACACCCAGTTCCTGCGCCGAGGCGATAATGATCGGGCCCTGTACTGCCCATTGTCCTCCACCGCTGGGAACAAATACGTTGACCAAGCCTGCTGAGAAGAAGGTGTAGATAGGGAAGCTCGCGTCAGTTGAAACGGAGACAAAGAGATCCGAAATTTCATTGATCAGGCCCGAACCAACCATCA
>CAZCAD010000204.1:0-6215 GCA_964496525.1 uncultured Flavobacteriales bacterium
GATTGATTTTTATCAATGTGCAACCCTTTTTCGATTTCCCTCATCAGTAGGACGATAATAATTGCTGACCCCAATTAATTAATCGAAAAAATGAACAAGAAATTTGTTTTCATCCTTGCAATCGCAACAATATTGGTTTCATGTAAGGACAAAGTGTACAATAAATACCTGGCAAACTCGCCGGTTTACACCGACTTTGATGAATTCAGAGAACTACCTGAATTTAAAACTCCTCAAACACTTTCTCAAAACGGCAATATTTATTTCAAAGACGATCACCTTTTTGTGATTGAAGCTGATAAGGGAATCCATTTCATAGACAACTCAAATCCAAGTGCTCCTGCCATGGTCGGATTTTTGGATGTATGGGGATGTACCGGAATGGCTATAAGAGGAAATTATTTATATGTCAACAGCTTCATCGACATGATAGTGATGGACGTATCGGATCTATATAATCCAACTCAGGTCAGACGACTGGAAGATGTATTTCCATTCGCTCTTCCTGTATCCGACGGGAATTATCCTGTGGCATCAATAGATAAAACCAAGGGTGTAGTCACATCCTGGGAGATTAAGAAAGTCAAGGAAGAAATTAATGACAATTTGAACTGGAATAATTGTTTCAATTGTGAATTTGCCACCGTCGATGGCGGAATTGCACTAAATAATTCAAATGGTACTGCATCGGGCCCACCGGCTGTCGGAACAGCCGGATCAATGAGTTTATTTACCATTGTCGGCGATTATCTGTATGTCATGAGTGAAGACAGACTTCAGCCCTTCAATTTATCGGCTGCTTCAAGCCCTACTGTCGAACAAGCGGTCGGTGTTTGGGGAAATGTTGAAACACTTTTTCCTTATAAAGATTATATTTTCATGGGGACACCAACCGGAATGATTGTTTACGGTACGGCAAATCCGGCTGCTCCAAACTACATCAGCGGATTTAGTCATGCGAGAGGGTGCGATCCTGTGGTAGTTCAGGATGATGTCGCTTACGTAACCGTTCGTTCAGGCGGACCTTGTGGAGGTACAATTAATCAGATGGATGTGATTGACGTGAGTGACATTTACAATCCGGTTTTAATGAATTCATTTAGTATGAAAAATCCACATGGTCTTGGTATTGATGGAAATCTCCTTTTCGTTTGCGACGGAGATGCAGGACTTAAGGTCTATGACGCCACCGATCCAATTACCTCCGGAGATAATCTGCTTGAAAAATTTAAGAATATCCAGGCAAGTGATGTTATTCCACTGGGAACAGTTGCCATCGTGATTGGAGATGATGGAATTTATCAGTATGACTATTCTGATCCAACGGATTTGCAATTGCTCAGTAAAATAAATTTTTAGGAGAATGAATAAGTTACTAATGATCTCAGTGGTGTGTGGTCTTTTGACCGCATGCAGAAAAGGTGAGATGAAAGAGGGTCAGGTATTTAAAACATCTGACATTGAAGTGGAAGTGATCAATATTGGTGACAGCCGGTGTCCGACAGGAGCCGTTTGCGTTTGGCAAGGTGGCATTCAGGCAGATCTGAGGATTTCGGATGACGAAAGTGCATTCGATTTCCGATTAGGGACCAATTCAGGACAAAATATAGACACTGTGCTATTGGGACATGAGGTAAGACTAATAGATGTATTTCCTTTTCCGGTCCTGGATAAGAATCCGAAGAAGAAAGTTAAACTGGAAATTATAAAACTTTAATATGAAAAAGCTGACAATAATTTTTTTAATGCTGATTGCCTCAAGTGCTTTGGCTCAGCGAAATAATGTCGTAATCCTAAAAAACGGATCCGAAATTCGGGGACGTTTGCTTGAGTCTGAAAAGGATAAAGTTAAGGTTTTGAAATCGGACGGTAGTATCATGGTTTTCGACAAGTCTGAAGTTGCGGCAGTAGAAAAGTTTGGATCAAAGGTCAGCAGATCCGGCTATTTCTGCCGCATCGACGGGGGGATAATAGGGGGAAGCAGTGATGCTTCTCCATCCCTCCATGTCGTAAACGGATATGCCGTGAACAATCGCTGGCAATTCGGTGTCGGTCTTGGAATCGAAGCTTTGGATTGGAACGCTCACATCCCCATTTTTGCTGATGCTCGTTTTCATATTTTGAAGAAAAGTCGGTCCACCCCATTTATTTATGCGACATCAGGATACGCTATGCCGATGAGCAATTGGGATCAGAATAAAGGAGGATACATAGGAGGCTGCGGAATAGGAATGAGTCATTCTTTTCAATTTTATGGACAAGTATTTGGCCTGACCACCTCAATGGGATATCGATTTGGGTGGATTAGATCAGCAAATGGCTGGTGGGATGATTTCATTACTGTCAGACAATTAAATAGATTTGAAATACGTTTTGGCTTTACAATTCGTTAAAAGTTGAGGTGTTTTGCTGACCGCGAACCCTTAAACACAAAACTTATAGAGACATAAGAAACACACATTACAAAGAGCTGACCGACCAGGAACTGGTAGATGTTTGTCTTGAAAATAATCGACAGGCGCAGCAAGAGTTATATCTGAGATTTGTGTACATGATGAAAGGAATTTGTCTTCGATATTCGGCCAATGAGGAAGAAGCGGAGGATGTATTACAGGAAGCTTTTCTGCAGGTCTTTAAAAATTTGAAGAAATACTCCGGAAAAGGCCCATTGGGGGCATGGTTACGAAGGATTACGATAAACAAAGCGCTGGAGCAATATCGCAGGAATAAGTCGATCCGAGAGTTAGCTTCAATGATTGATGTAAACGAGAATACTTCTATGGCTGAAGATGATGCGATAGAAAAGTTGGAGCTGGAAGACTTATTGGCAAAAATTCAACAACTGCCAACCGGATTTAGGACGGTATTCAATTTATACGCCGTTGAAGGATACACGCACAAAGAAATTGGAGAGCTGCTGAAAATATCAGACGGCACCTCTAAATCACAATATAGCAGAGCAAGATTGTTACTGCGCAAAATGATTGAAAAAGAACGACAATCCGACTACTTCGCCTCAGGCGGATTCGTTGGACAAAGGGAGATCAATTGAATTTGAATTATGCCAACTAAGGAACATAAAGGAAGTCTTGAAGATAAGTTCGAGGGATTCGGTGCTGAGCCGACCTCCGGACTTTGGGATTCTATTTATGATTCAATGGACGGAAATCAGGGAAGCTTACAAGCGGTATTCGATGGTCATGGTGCTGAACCGACTGTTGGTCTTTGGGCTTCTATTGAGACAAAGTTGGAGGAGCGAGATCGTCGTCGGATTATTTTCTGGTGGTGGACCGGTGGAGTGGCGGCTGTCTTGATAGTAGGTCTTGGGTTAAATTTTTCGGGAATTTTGAATGGAGATGCTGAAATAATAAGCGAGGACAAGTCTGAAATAAATTCGAACTCAGTTGATAATAATGACGTTCCGCTTATTAATAATGAAGATGATCAATCAAGTCAGGCTGATGTGATCGCAGAGGACAAATCGAACCTCCATGAAATTGTCCGGGAAAATAATATTGTTGATGAAAATGAGATTCGGGATCCGCCTAAGGCGGAAAGTAGTCGAGATGAGTTAGATGAGCATCATGAAACAGTGCACGAGGAGAACAATGAAATTGAATCTGCACCTCTTGATTTAGAGAAACAAATTATACAAGCCGATAATAAGTTGATTTCCAGTTTAGCCTTGACCGCAATAGAACCAATTTATATGTATTACTCAGCAAATCCGGTTGAACTTACACCTTTGAAAGATCGCTTTGGAAAATGGGAAATGGGAATTGAATATGATTATTGGGCGCACATTCCTGATCCGTTTGTTACTAAAGAGGCGAGTGCATCTCCGAGCGCATCTCTACTCGACCAGACAGAAAGCTTCAATGGAATTAGTGCGAACGCCGTACCAAATGAATTTTATAATAATGAACCTGTGGTAGAGGGTTTTGTGATTAAACCGCTGAACTTAAACTACACCGTTCAATACAACTTCAGCAGAAGGTGGGCTATTTGCAGTGGCTTGAATTATAGCCGACATTTTTATCAATCGAATTATAGCTCAGGATTAATAGAGTCCACGAAATCAGCGGTGAACTCTATCGGAATACCTCTCGGTGTTAAATGGTCCTTTTTTCACAGACCTAAAGTGGATATTTTTACCAGGTTGAGTCATACTGCTGAGGTGCCATTCACAGAAAAAAGACGAGAAATTTATTATGTATCCGACTACAATACCAGGGAAGTGAACCTGACAAAAGGCTTGCTGCTTTCGGGCCAGCTGGATTTAGGAATGCGATTTAAATTAACTGATCGAATGGGATTAAATACTTCTATTGGAGGGAGATACTATTATCATCAACGGGCAAATAATACCGCCCCACTGCAACAGGAAAATTTATGGATAGGTGGTAAAATTGGGTTGAGCTGGAAATTATGATCCTGTGAAAAGAAATTATGATCCTGGGAAAATGGAATGCGGATTATTTTGGAATTTTGCTGGAAACGGGGTTTCGGCTTAGCGATTGAAGCTTTGTCGGAGCTCTCCGTCCGCCTTAGGCGGACGGAAGCGACTGCGGAAAGCCCAAAATCAACTTATTTATTCGAATATCTCATCAAGATTTTTAGCCAGGGTATAATCTTTATCGGTCACTTTTCCCTCACTGTGTGTACAAAGTTTGAACTTAATATTTTTGTAACCATATACTTTAAAATCAGGATGGTGATCCATTCCGTCTGCAACTACGGCTACTCTCTGAAGCCTGTTTATTATGTCTGCGAAACTGTCGCCTGAAAATTCTTTTTGAAGCGTTCCGTCTTGTTCTATCCAATTCATTTCTTATTTTTTTTCGGTTCTATTCGCTACCAATTTAGTTGATTTTTCCTCCACTTCCGAGTGAATAGATCCCTGTGATTCAAAACATCCGATGTTTAAAGGTAGTGCCCGACCGCTGATTAAGTTAGAAAAATTTAATTCAGGACCATAAGCATGGGCGCCATGATTCAGCGGAAGGTGCATATAGTTTTTCACGAATGTGCATCCTTCTCCGGCGACATCCGGCTTAAGAATGGCTGCTAAGGAATCAGGAAAATTTTCTCCTGTACTCCGCTTGAGATAAAGAACCGAATCGGGTCCTAACTGAAGACCGCCGAATTTCAGTTCATCTTTTCGGCAAAAGCCTAAAATTATCTCGCTTGTGTCAGTTTGAACTCGATTCCAGTCTGAAATACAGTATTGTCGCAATGAACTTTCTGAAGCGAAATTGGAAACATAAAGTAATTTACCATCTGGTGAAAACTCTATTCCATAGTCGTGATATTTACCATCCAGCGTTAATGGATTTGAAACAATTCCGGTTTCTGAATCAAACTTAAATAGTTCTATCAGTTCTTGCTGATGGATAAGTAGAGCTATTTGATCCCCTGCGAGTGAAGCTGTCATTTCACCAATTGTTGCTGTGAGAGAGTCCGCTCTGTGATTTGAACCGACTTTTGAAATTACGGTGACGCTTATTCCCAGATCGGTTAATAAATGCGCACGAAACTCATTGGAATTTCTTTTATGTGCAATTACCCAAAAACCGCATTGATTGGTATGTTGAATTATCGTGACCTTTTCGGTACTTTCAGCCATGAGTTCGAGGTTCTTTGAACCGTCTATGATATCACCGCGACCCTCATCCAGTCGCATATCCACTATCGAGTAATTAAGTGATCCATTGTGATTAGCCGCAAATCCATTTCGATCGATGTGGAATACATAGATCAGATTAGCAGAGCCGGGTAAAGGACATACTATTGTTCCTTGTGTGGCGGATTGATGCCCCCAAAGACCCCTGGCATTTGGCATGGTATCGTGTTTTGCGTTCCAAATCGCCTGACCGTTTGTGTATAACAACAGCTCTCCGGTTCGCGGATTCGAGTAAGACGAATTTGCCTCTATCGAGAGCATCTGAGAATTATTCACCGCTACCGGATTACCCGAGGAAAAATCCAATGCCTGTTGATTTCCAAAATACCAGAAGTTGTTATGATTCTGACCGTATGCGCTGGAAACAGCCAGCAGCAACATGAACAGAAGCAAGAAAACCAAAGTGACCCTAATTCGCATATTATCAGCGTTCTACGCCATGCAAATAACCGCATTCCTGCGAACTAAAAAGGTCTTGTTTTAAGAAACTTTCAACGGTGAATTGTTACTATTGGCAGACAAGTTTAAGTAA
>CAZCAD010000205.1:0-6212 GCA_964496525.1 uncultured Flavobacteriales bacterium
ATGGAGGTCTGGTTTGGTCAGATTCCATTTTTGGTGCGATCTCAGAAAAAGAACGATACTACCAACACCTTGTCATAGAAATCCCGGCTATTTACCAAAAAAAAATCGATAGCCTGGGCAATTGGATAATAGAAAATCAACCGGGCGGGCTGAAGTTCGAAAATTGGCAAGCAGATAGCATTCTCCAGTTGAGATATCGTTTAGATACTTGCGAAATTATTCAACCCCTCATTTATGCTAAGTACTTCGAGGATCTCGAGATAATCACATACCCATATTGGGAATGTAACAAGAAATTGAGATCCTGTGAATTCATCAAAATATTTGGAAAATCAAAGATGAACCTCTTGGATTTTCAGGAGGATTTTGACTGGACTAAGAACTTTCAGGAGTGGCTGGATAGTATTCGGTCTAATCAGAATTTATTTCCAATTGTTAGGCATTATTCGGATAAAAATCTTGGCAGGGACTACGATCAATTTTTCTCTGAGCTGAGAACGATCGACCATTTATTTGAATTGAAGCTGTCGGTTTATGATACGGTTAATTTGGAAGGGCTAAGAAAATCGGGTGGTTTCGAAGGACTGTTTATTATAGACGCGAAGAATCGCTCTACCAATAAATTGTTGGCGGGTGGGGCTGATTTGCTGTATAAGAATATCGAATCCGAAGATCAGTTTGAAAATTGGAAGTTAAATAAAGAGAATAAAGCCTTTGCTGAGAGCACCAAGCGAATACTAAATCTGAAAAGTAAGATAGTCAATGTCAAATCACAAAAACAGAATTTTGATTCTGAGTTAAAATACGTGCAGTCAAATCTTCAGCAGAAAGGAAGCAGTGTGATTTCAAATAAAGGAAAAGTACTCCCTTTTGAAAATCGATTCTCCATTTATACTGAAGAAAAGGCTCGGATACATCCAAAGGTAAAAAGAGACGACGATATTCTGACCTACAAGAAAGCATTCACTGAGGATTTTATTTCAAGACTGATCATGGCAGAGGATGCCAAGGTAATTTGCCTGAGTGACAGCGTGGCAGAAGATGTATTGGATGTATTAACGGAAGTAGATCCCGATCATGACATTGTCGTTTGTTTTCGAAATCCTGACCATTTTGAGAAGTTAAAGGCTATTCCAAACCTGGTATTCTGTCCGGCGAACCAAAATTTGAATTACACTGTTTTGGCCCAGCAATTGAATGCGAAAATTCGAATTTCAGCGGGCTTCTATTATGAGGATAGTTTGTATCAGGGAATCAAGATTCCAAAAATAAAATTAGCACGAACGATGCCTGAATTTGTTGGGCTGGATAGGGATACTCTGGCGAGAATAGGTTGGGGTATTCATGGAGCCATGGGCGGTAGAGCCTTTCCCGGATGCCAGGTCATCATTGCAAAAAACGGCTGCATTGTCTATGATAAATCCTTTGGACATCATTCGTACGAAAGAGAAAAATTGGTGACACCGCAATCAATGTATGATTTGGCTTCTCTTACCAAAGTGGTGTCCACAACCATGATAGGTATGAAGCTTTACGAGATGGGGTCGTTTAAGTTGAGCGATAGTCTGCACAAATATCAACCGGACTCCTTAAGGTTACACTTAAAGTTCGCGAGTTCTATTCGAAATATTACTTTTCAGGAACTCTTCATTCATAAAAGTGGACTGCCGGCGGGTTTTCCGATTATTGATTATATGATCTATACGACCGAAGAAATTGGCCGTTTCGATAAATACTATTGTGATTATCCTGATAGCACGTATGTCACAGAAGTTGCCGAGAATTTTTACATGGAGAAGGAGTATCAGGATTCCATGTGGTTGAAATTAAATTCCATTTGGCTAAATAAAGCCAAGCCGTATAAGTATAGTGACGTATCGATGAACATGCTGTACTTCTTCTTCAAAAGTATCATTGCCAATAACCGCCGGAAATATAATTTCCTGGAGGACGATGAATTCTATGAGGACATGGACCTCTTCGTTGAGTTATTATATAACACTTTTTACAGACCGCTGAGAATGGACCACAGTCGCTACAAGCCATTGCGATATTTTGATGCTATCCAGATGGTTCCTACCGAAGATGAGGCGTATTGGAGACGACAATTGCTGAGAGGCCATGTACACGATCCTAGTTCTGCTTTGCACGGAGGAATAGCGGGAAATGCAGGTATGTTCTCAACGACGAATGATTTAGTCATCCTGGCTCAAATGCTCTTAAACAAGGGTGTATATGATAATAAGCGGTATCTGAAAGCAGAAACCATTCAAAAATTCACTTCTGTCCAGCCAAATTCTCATCGCGGATTGGGTTGGAATAAACCGACGATTACGGGCTCAGGATTTGGCTGCGCTGATTCAGCTTCTTTGCGAACTTATGGGCACACCGGATTTACCGGAACTTGTATTTGGGTTGATCCACGATCTGAGTTGACCTATGTCTTTCTCTCAAACAGAGTTCATCCGAAAGTCAATAACCGTATTTATCAATTTGGGATTCGAAAAAGAATTCATCAGGCGGCTTATGATGCCATGATGAACGGGTCGGGGACCAGGAACTAAAGATTAAAGACTCTTTGTTCTACCTCCGTCAACCGGAATGTTGATTCCATTAATATAACTTGCAGCAGGAGAAGCTAAAAATCCAATGGCGTTTGCAATTTCTTCGGCCTTGGCGATTCGTTTCATCGGAGAAGAATTACTCATGTCTTTCAAAATATCGTCGTAAGATCGACCGGTCTTTTCGGCTTTACTTTCAATAATGGATTTTAGCCTGACCGTATCAGTTGCTCCCGGCAAAACATTATTTACGGTAATGTTAAATTGACCGAGTTCGTTGGCCAATGTCTTGCTCCAACTCGCTACTGCGCCTCTAATTGTATTCGAGACTCCAAGATTATCCAGGGGCTGTTTAACAGAAGTTGAAATCACATTGATGATTCGACCGTAACCTTCTGATTTCATTTTTTCTTTGACAGCTTGTACCAATATTTGATTGCAGATCAGGTGTTGGTTAAAGGCATTTCTAAATTCGTCAATGTCTGCCTCGTTAACCGGTCCTCCGGCCGGTCCCCCGGTATTATTTACAAGAATGTGAACCGTTTTATCCCTAAGAAAACCACTAAGTCTTTCGCCTAAGAGGTTTGGCCTGGTAAAATCGGCTGTTAAGAAGGAATGTGTTTGTCCTGAGTTTGTATCAAGACTACCTAAAGCTTCTTTTAGCTTTTCTACGGTTCTGGCAATTAGAATCACGGAAGCCCCCTGAGAGGCAATTTGACGCGCTGCCGCTAGACCAATTCCCTGTGTGCTTCCGCAGACAATCGCTGTCTTTCCTTCAAGTCCTAAATCCATGGATAAAATTTGTACAAAAGTAGCAAGATATAAGAATTATCAACTGAAGCTCACGGGATTAATAGAGGTTCCCTAAATTACGTTTTTCCATTGGAGAATCAGGAAACAGTTCTATATTTGACCAGGTATTCGACGGAATACTTTGAAAACATTCGATCTTATACTTAATAATTTTGAATGTCATTTTTTGGGAGGGAGGTTTCGACCTCCCTTCTTTTTTATTAAATTCATCTAAAATTTATCATTATGGCAGTTGCAGGACCTTTTAATTTGAATGAATGGATAGAGAATAATCGTGATTTGTTAAAGCCTCCGGTTTCGAATAAGAATTTGTATACCGAGGCGGGAGATTATATTGTTATGATCGTTGGAGGTCCTAACGCCAGGAAGGATTATCACTACAATGAAACTGAAGAACTCTTTTATCAGCTCCAGGGCGACATCGTTGTAACAATTCAGGAGGATGGCCAGGCAAGAAAGGTCGAAATCAAGGAAGGAGATATGTTCCTGTTACCGGCCAAAATCCCGCATAATCCTACACGTCCGGCAAACTCCGTTGGTCTTGTAATAGAACGTGTAAGAAAAGGAACGGACTATCAGGATGGTTTGATGTGGTTTTGTGATGAGTGCAACACAAAGCTCCACGACACCTACTTTCAACTGACCAATGTCGAGAAAGATTTCCAGCCTCGATTCAAGGAGTTTTTTAGTTCGGAAGAGTTAAGAACGTGTAGCAATTGCAGTCATGTAATGGAAGCTGACGCAAGGTTTACCGACGATTGATTTAAGTTTATTTCAAGAGTACCACATGCCCTCTGAGGACCTCTTTATGTCCTTTCAGATCGGTGTACTGGATTTGCCAAATATAGACATCGTCTTTGGCCTCGTTCTGGGTAATTTTAGTTCTGCCATCCCAGAAATCATCTATACTTTCTCCTTTCCACACCACTTCACCCCAGCGATTGAAGATATACATCTCAAATTGCGTGATGTTGCTGGCGATGGCCTGGAAGTAGTTGTTATGTGAGTCACCGTCCGGTGTAAAGGCGTTTGGTACGTAGATCAATGGATCAAAGAATATGGTAACCGGGGCCGATACTGTACAACTATTTTCATCTGTGATAGTTGCGATATACGTTTGTTCGTACTCAGGCCATACAAAGGCTTTTGGACATTTTGTACAGCTTATATTATAAGGTGGTGCCCAGCTGATAAATCCATCCCCATCAGCGTAAATTTCGACTGTATCACCCTGAATCGCATAGACGTTCGGTGAAATTGTAATCGTAGGCTGAGGGAAGGTCCAAACATTCACATCTTCTATATCATAGCATCCATTTACATCAGATACCACAACCGTATAAACAGTGGGGACCCAAGGATAGGCCGTGGTAATGGAATCTTTTGGATTTTCTATTGCTCCCGATGGAGAGGCAGACCATGAATAAAAATCTCCACCGGATGCCCATAGATACACAGCTTCGCCGGGACAAACTGTGGTGTCATTCGAAGCGGTGGCAATAATCTCAACTACCTTCACATCAACGGTATCGTAAGATGAACCGCAGGCATTTGTAAAAGTTACGGCATAAGAGGTGTCAACATCCGGCCATACGGTCGGATTATAAGCATTAACGTCGCTTATATTGTAATCCGGATCCCAAAAATAATCAGTTGCACCCCCGGCATAAATTTGTATGCTCGAACCTCGACAAATAGTCACTTGATCAATCAAGTTTGGATACGGAATATCCTGATCTACTTTGACGGTTACCGTATCCTGAACCAAACATCCTTCATTGGTTGTGATATCCACATAGTAATAGGTCGTAAGGAGTGGAGTAGCTATTGGGCTTGATGATGTGGGGTCATCCAGGGTTGTCATTGGAGTCCAACTGTAGGTGTCTCCACCTGTGGCAAAGAGGTTGGCACTTCCACCAACACAGATAGCTGTGTCACCATAGGCGGCTCCGCTCGTTTCAAATACATAAACCGTTACTTCAACAACGCTCGTTCCACATTCACTCTCCACAGTTACTGTAAAAGTAGTTTCTTCCCATATTACGGCGATCGGATTCGATGAGGTTGGGTCATCCAATACAGATGCCGGCCCCCAGGAATAGGATGAACCTCCTATAGCCCAAAGTTCAACTGACTCACCGGGACAAATCGTATCTTGCAAAGCACCGGCCTCAGCTTCAGATAACTGAATTTCAACCTCAAAATAGGCCGTATCGGGTTCATAACAACCACTGGTATCAGAGACGATCAACATGACCGTATAAGTACCCGGATCCGTATAAAAATAGGATGGTTCAAATTCCGTTGAGGTTCCGGATCCATCTCCAAAATCCCAATAGTAGGAGTTTCCGTTTTCCGAGTCATTTATAAAATTTACCGGATCAGGAATACAAACGATTGGTGAAGCTGCACTTAAAGTCGCATCGATTTTTGAAAGTTCAAAAAGGAAAACGGCCGTATTGCAGTTTGACGCACCATTGGTCTCAGACCAGGCACCGGCAGTCGTTGGCCAGGAACCACCTCCACATGCGGCGCAGACAGCGTGATATACACCACCTTGCTTGTGAAAACGACTTGTACCTCCATCTACATGGTCACCGGAACCACCGGAGGTGGTATTTCCGATATAGGTTGAGTATTTTAAATCGGCCATATCCTGAGTAAACAAAGCCAAATAAAAGTTGCTACCTGTGGTTGTTGACTGATAAGCGTCAGCGGTAATAGGCATCCCAACCGTAGAACTATTTACCGCCGAAGAGTTTCCGGTATTTGTTGTCCCACCCCAGCCGGCAATATAAATCTCATAGCAATCACTCACCAAAAAGGCAGTAGGCGATA
>CAZCAD010000206.1:0-2718 GCA_964496525.1 uncultured Flavobacteriales bacterium
TGATGGAACAGCTATCATTATCTCACCACTCATTGCTTTGATGAAGAACCAGGTTGATGCAATGAGGGGATATGGCTCAGAGGACGGGATTGCCCACTTTATGAACTCATCTCTATCAAAATCTGAGATTACAAAAGTGAAGGCAGATATTGTGGAGGGAAAGACCAAGCTATTATACGTGGCTCCCGAGTCATTGACCAAGGAAGAGAACATCGAATTTTTTAAGGGAATAAAAATATCTCTTTTCGCCATCGATGAAGCTAACTGTATTTCTGAGTGGGGACATGATTTTAGGCCCGAATACAGAAGGCTCCGGCCAATTATTGAGGCGATTGGCAAGGTGCCAATAATGGCACTTACCGCTACGGCTACGCCTAAAGTGCAACAGGATATTCAGAAGAACCTGGCCATGGAGGATACAACCGTATTTAAATCTTCCTTTAACCGGGCCAACCTACAGTACAATGTGCGGCCCAAAATAAATCCAACCAAGGAGATCATCAAATTTATCAAGCAACACACGGGCAAGTCGGGTATCGTGTATTGCCTCAGCCGGAAGAAGGTTGAAGAGGTTGCCGAAACCTTGCAGGTGAACGGTATCAAAGCGCTGCCCTATCACGCCGGGATGGAGCAAGCAGTTCGGGCAAGCACTCAGGATAAATTCCTGATGGAGGATATTGATGTGATCGTGGCTACAATCGCGTTTGGAATGGGTATTGACAAGCCCGATGTGCGCTTTGTTGTGCACAACGACATTCCTAAAAGCCTGGAAGGTTACTATCAGGAAACCGGGCGAGCGGGCCGCGACGATGGCGAAGGAATTTGCCTGGCCTTTTACCAGTATAAGGATATTGAAAAGCTGGAGAAGTTCATGAAGGGCAAGCCGGTAGCTGAACAAGAAATTGGGCGACAGCTATTACTGGAAACAGTTGCTTATGCGGAATCTGCCATGTGTCGCAGAAAACAGTTATTGCATTACTTTGGTGAGACCTACCCCAAAGACAATTGCGATAATTGTGACAACTGCAAGAATCCAAAAGAACGATTTGAAGCGCAGGACGATATGGTTTTGGCGTTGAATACTATTCTCGCGATAAAAGAGAAATTTAAAGCGAAGCATGTGGGCAATGTACTGCTGGGTAAGCCAACAGCTGATGTGAAGTCGTACAAACACGACGAGCTGGAAGTATTCAATAGCGGTGAAGATCAGGAAGAAGCTTATTGGAATTCCGTAATAAGACAAGCGCTGATACTGGGGTTTCTTCGCAAGGACATCGAGAATTACGGATTGCTTAGCCTCACTGATGAGGGAAAGGCATTTCTGGCCAAACCTCATTCGGTGCAAATAGCTGTAGATCATGACTACTCTGGAGTTGATGCCGATGACGACAGTATTGTGATAAACGAAGGAAAGGGTGCCGGTGTGGATGAACACCTCTACGCCATGCTAAAAGACCTGCGAAAGGAAATCGCCGTGAGGAACGCTGTGCCTCCTTATATTGTGTTCCAGGATCCTTCGCTTGAGGATATGACCATTCAATATCCTATTACCATGGAAGAGATGAACCAAATTTCCGGTGTCGGTGCGGGAAAGGCTTCACGATATGGAAAAGAGTTCATCGAATTGATTAAAGAGTATGTTGAGGAGAACGAAATAGAACGGCCCAGCGACCTCGTCGTAAAATCTGTGGTAAACAAGTCCGGACTGAAAGTTTTCATTATCCAAAACATAGACAGGAAGTTACCCCTGAATGAGATTGCGGAAGCCAAGGGTCTTAAGATGGATGAGCTGGTTACTGAGATTGAGCGCATCGTAAATTCTGGAACCAGTGTCAACATCGACTACTACCTTAACAGCAATCTCGACCCTGATCATGTAGAGGAGATACTTATGTATTTCAAAGAAGAAGAATCCGATTCTATAGAAGCTGCTGTGGAAGAACTAGGTGAGGATGAGTACTCGGAGCAAGAAGTTAGGCTGGTGAGGATAAAGTTCATTTCTCAGTTCGGGAATTAGATCTACGAATTACGAAGCATGTGCCAGTTGCTATAAGTGGATATTATGGCAATGCCATAACCACTCCGTTGTAATTAATAGGGGGCGGAGTCTTTTGGAGTAACACTGTTGCGGAATAGTTGGGTGGCTTGGACTGCCAATAATAATGTGAAAAACAGGAGCGGTTACGGGTGGACTAGCACCATGTACGGTAGACCAGAACTACGTAAGCCTTCTTCGCTCCGTAGAAAATTTAGTGACCAATACCCGATTTAGTTTTTTGCCACTGCGCAGGGCAGGTTGGCATCCGCACAGCAACCACATTACGCCTGCCCTGCGGGACAGTCGCAAAGAGGTTGCTCAACCGACAACAGATCACCTGATTCCCTATTTTCTCCATTCAATAATTTACTTTTTGTTGATAAGTTAACGAAGTCTCCTTGTAATTTATGATGACTTTAAGTTTCTTTGAAGGAGTTTAATTTATTCACAATTCATGACTCTTAAAGAGCAAATCAAGAATACTGGTGCTACCTTCACACCTAAAGGGTTGGCTAATTTTCTTTCTGAGAAGATTCTGACTCATTTGAATGGTGCATCCATGATAAATGTGCTTGATCCTGCCTGTGGCGATGGAGAACTTTTGATTGCTATGGGTAGCTCCTTATCCAAATACAATCGAAATTTTTCTCTGATGGGTTTCGACTCTAATGATGAATATC
>CAZCAD010000206.1:2728-6205 GCA_964496525.1 uncultured Flavobacteriales bacterium
AAGGAAAGGTCTCTTTTATCTGGGGCTAACAATAGCAAGCTTGTTTTAGGTGATTTTCTTGAAGCGATTGACTTAACAGAAAATCAATTGTTTTTAGATTTCAGTAGTACTGAAAAGACTAATTCGGTCAATAATTATGCGGATGTTGTAATTGCAAATCCACCTTATGTTCGGACACAAATTCTTGGTTCTGAAAAAGCTCAAGAGCTTGCGAAGAAATTCAATCTTAAAGGTCGGGTAGACTTATACTATCCATTTTTAATCGCAATGACTGAAAGCCTAAAAGAAGGTGGAATACTAGGAGTTATTACATCAAATAGGTATCTATCGACAAAAGGAGGTGAAAGTATCCGAAAGTACCTTGTAAATAATTATAATGTTATTGAATTGATAGACTTGGGAGATACTAAACTTTTTGACGTTGCTGTTTTACCGGCGATATTTATCGGAAGAAAAAGCAAAGCCCCGGATTCATCAAATTCAAGATTTTCAAAAATTTACGAAGAACTGAATGGCTATAAGGGAGATTTAAAGTCTGCTGAAAGCATATTTGAAATACTTAATTCCAAAGGCTCTGGATATTATAACGTTGGTGCGAAAAAGTACAAAAAGTCAGAGGGAATTCTGAAATATGATTCATGTTCGGGTAGTCCTTGGGAAATGTTGTCTGACGAAGAAGCTAGGTGGACATCCATTATTGATAAGAATGCGGCTTGTGTTATTGGCGACTTATTTAAGGTCAGAGTTGGAATTAAAACTACGGCTGATAAGGTTTTCATAAGTGATTGTTGGGAAGAACTCGGCAATGATCAACCCGAAGAAGAATTGTTGAAGGAGTTAATATCACAAGAAAACATTGAACCATGGGCTTTATCTGATAAGGTGAAACTGCGAGTGTTATATCCGCATTTTAGTGAGAGAGGAAAAAAGAAGACGATTGACATTGATAAATACCCAAAAACAAAGAATTACTTTCTTTCTCATCAGGATCAGCTCAAGAGTCGGAAGTATGTTATAGATGCTGGTCGAGAGTGGTTTGAGATTTGGGTACCACAAAAGCCTGATCTATGGGGTAAATCGAAATTAGTATTTCCGGACATAAGCGTAACTCCAAGGTTTTATTTTGATTCTAGGGGTAAACTTGTCAACGGCAACTGTTATTGGATAGTTGGAGAACAGGAAACAGATATTGAAAAGTTACTGTTGATTCAAGGTGTCGCGAATTCAAAGTTGATGACCCGATATCATGACCTGGTTTTTAACAATAAACTGTATTCAGGGCGGAGAAGATATTTTTCTCAGTACGTAGAAAGATATCCTTTACCTGATATTAATTCTGAACATGCAAAGGAAATTGTTCAATTAGTCAGGAATCTGAATAACGAAAGCAAAAACGCAACTATTGAAACCCTTCAAGAACAACTTGAAGAATCAGTGGCCAAAGCATTTGGTGTTCCGGCAGTCTTTAATCTGGATTAAAAACTGATTTACCATGGTACTTATCAAAGAACGCCATGGGTATAGTTCTCTGACATTTATAGCTCTGGTCACTGACATATGAAAATACTTCACCAAGCTTTTCCCCTGGTGCTAAAATTATTCCTTCGATAATGCTCGTTTTAGGGTCCGTTAGTGCAATGAGATACCTAACATCAAAAGTCGTTATATTCTTCTCTGCGATAACAGGTTCTTCTTTTTCTGGGGAGAACTTACCCAAATCTACGGTTGGTGAGTCTTGAACTTTGACTTCCAAGAGTTGATTCCTGATGTCAGGAAACCCTCCATAAAGATTTTCATTTTCTTCAGCATTGTAACCGAGCAATTCAAGAGTCATTCGTTCCAAAGCTTGACCTCTATTCTTTGTTGCAGCTGCATCGAGTTTTTGCCCAATCAGTTTCTCCGCCACCATTTTTTTAAGCAAGGATACTGAGTAAAGTTGTTTAAGATCAGGTTCCTCTACCATACCTGACTCTGGCGATTGATAGTCATCAGTAATTTCATAAGAAAGCTTTGTTGAATCTGGGAAAGATAGAATTTTATCCTCCTTTCCATAGATTGCTTTTCTTGCCTTTGATGATATGAGCAGTTGATGTTTAATTGTAGGTTTTCCAAATTTTCCAAATGTTAGCTCAATATACTCGGGACTCAAAATGATTACAGAAGCAATCACGGACTTTGCTATATCAACACGAACAATTACGAACCTTACATCATTACAAAGTAGACTTTCGCCCGATTCATATTTTATCAGAAGCATATTACTTGCTGGAATTCTATTCCAGACTTGCAGGTTGTATGATGTTCCACTTGTGACAATATAAGTGTCAATGAACTGCCTAGTTATCTTAGGAACGCCCTTACCCTTTGGAGGGACAATCTCATATTCTTCAACATTAGCAAGATCAGGCAATTTATAATCTTCCAAAGTCGAAGCGATTAACTTTCGAATATTGGAACCGTCTGTTCTAGTTTTTCCTGTCAAATTAAATGGTCGTCTAATTAGCAAAGAGAAAATTCTTGCGAGTTCTACGGGGTCGGTTATTTGTTTTGGAGATTTAGGGGGAATCTTGAAATCTTTATTCATTTCTCGAAGTTTAGCAACTCGTTTAATGGAACATTAAGTGCCGCTGCGATTTTGTTCAAATTGATAACGGAAACATTTCTTTCGCCTCTTTCTATAGAGCCGATGTATGTCCGATCTAAATCTGAGGCAAATGCCAACTTCTCTTGCGAAAATTCTGATTGATTTCTTAATTCTCTGACACGATGTCCCAGCTTGACTAAAAGCAATTTGTCTTGATCAGTATAGGATGTTCTCATAATTAGATGTTTTTGACAAATCTCGTATTATGATGCAAATAAGTCTACGGACTATGAGTATCTATTTCTTCTTGATTGACAGCCTTGCTTCGCTTGCATATACATTTGAGATTCGCTTTTTACCCACCGAGACTTTATCGTAAGAGGGCAATGCTATTACTATGCTTCCAATGCCAAAAGCCTATGCAAGCCCCTCCACAAGGAAACATTCCGGTAGCTTCCCCTTCGCACAAAACTAAATCTACATTCGGCTCCGTAGAGAGCATTACATTTGAGTGTATCTTTCATGATAGTTGGCCCCCTACTACTTACAATTGCTAAGAAAACATGCTAGCAATGAGTGCGCCCAAGCATTTGGATGTTTTGCTATATTTGGTAAACGTCGCTTGCAATGCCTGCCTTGGCGATTAGAGTGAATGAAAAGCGACAGGCCCGTCATGCTTGGATCGCACATTTCTAATACGGGCCGTTGATAGGCATCAAAACATCTTAAAATTGTCGTATTCCGATAATTAAATTACTTTTATTATACATTTTTGACAACTTTTGTTTCTAAGACTGATTTGATTGAGCGGATCGTAAATTCCGGAACCAGTGTTAATATCGACTACTACCTTAACAGCAATCTCGACCCTGATCATGTAGAGGAGATACTTA
>CAZCAD010000207.1:0-6194 GCA_964496525.1 uncultured Flavobacteriales bacterium
GCCTTGTCTAAACTCAAAATAACTGCGCTAATTCTGAAAACTTATTTTGACGCAACCCCTTAGAGATTGAAGCCCCGATAGTCATCGAGGTGTTTGATGGCTCTTTCCGTCCCGATAGCGATTGGGGATCAAGAGAAGGGAGTAATTTAAGAAGCGAATAAAAAATAAAATAACCGAAAGCTAAACGCTAAACACTATTTCTTCACACTCACTTTTTTCTGAATTTCACCCATTATTTTATTGAGCTCATCAATTTTAGAACTTAATTTCTTTAACTCGGTTTTTTCCTCTTTGGGTAATTTGAATCCTGCTATTTCATTTACGGTAAGTTCTTTTCTAACCAACTGATCGAGCGTCAACTTGAATACATCTGCTATTTTAATTAGTACTTCCAGTTTTGGTTCTGCTCTGGATTCTTCATACGATCCAATATTCGATCGGTTGATATCAAATAGTTCAGCAAACTCAGTCTGGTTCATGCTTTTGAAGAGACGAAGTTTTTTTATATTCTTGGCTAGAATTGACTTTTCCATAAGAAATCATCTAATACATTTGGTAATTTACTAAAAAAATTAGTATATTAAAAGCAAAATGTAATTTTCATTAGTAAAGTTAACACATTTTTTGCATTGAGTAAAACAAACCAAGATCGGATTTGAATGACTTATTAACCAAAACAAAAACGAATGAAAAGATGCAAACTTCTTGCCTTCCGGGCACTTTACAACCTCTACTGATAAATTAGGTCTTTGAGCAAAATTGATGGATTAATTTTTATATTTGATTAATAACAATCTCGCCAGCGTTGTCACAAAGGCATTCAAAAGCGAGTAATAAATAAATTGTAAACAATATGGATCACTTTGATAAAGTAAAAGAGTACCTCACGGAGCTGGAGTATTCGATTATAAAAGAGGATCGTGAAAATGAGGTAATTGTAGTTGAGTCTGAAGAAGACGGCATTTCCAACCTAATGATTGGAATAGCAGATCCAATTCTGATTGTAGAACAATACCTATTCGATCTTAATAAAAATGCAGGAGATGTGGCTAAGCAGCTGCTAATAAAGAACCGAGACATTGTACATGGTGCGTTTGTCATGGACGAAGAAGGTAAACGCGTAATTTTTCGAGACACCTTACAAGTTGATACACTTGATGTGGAAGAATTAGAAGGAACACTTACCTCTTTAAGTCTTTTGTTGTGCGAATACTCAGATGAGATCATTGGATTCTCTAAAAACTAACTCCGATAGAGATCGGGAAAAAATTTAAGCAATGAATATTTTTAAGAGATTATTTAATATCGGGAAAGCTGAAGCGAATTCATTAGTTGATAAGCTTGAAGATCCGATAAAAATGACTGAGCAGGGGATCAGGGATTTGAAAAAAGATTTGACTGCTGCTTTACAGGCGATGGCCGAAGTAAAGGCATTGGCTATACGAGCTAAGAATGACTCCGGAACCTACAAAGATAGGGCGATGGATTATGAGAAGAAGGCAGTTCTCTTGCTGAAACGTGCCGAAAAGGGAGAGATTACTATGGAGGAGGCGGATCGATTGGCGAGCGAGTGCCTGGTCCAAAAGGAATCGAATACAACAAACGCCGCCAGCTCAAAAGCTGATCAGATTAAGTTTGAAGCCAGTGTTTCGAAATTGGATGTCAATATCAAGAAGCTGAAGTCAAACATTAAGAAATTTGAGGTTGAGTTGAAAACGTTGAAAGCGAGAGCGAAAGTTTCTAAAGCGACAAGAAAAATCAACGAACAACTGGCCGGAGTAGATTCTTCATCCACCGTGGCTATGTTAGAGCGTATGAAAGAAAAAGTAGATCAGGAAGAAGCGCTTGCTGAATCTTACGGCGAGATTGCTGCTGAAAATACATCAATCGATGATGAGATTGATTCGGCCATTGACTCCGGATCAGCCGAAGTGAAAGCTTCAGATAGTTTAGCTGCCTTGAAAGCTAAGATAGGAATGGGTGGTGAAGCGAGTTCTGATGCGGCAGCGGATTCTGCAACAACAGAAGAATCTGCTACTACTGAAGAAGCGTAGATAAATAAATAAAACTGAACTGTCCGTATGAACCATTGATTTTATTCGATGGTACCTACGGGCAGTTTTTGTTATATCAGGAGAAGAAAAATTTGGCATTAAACAGAACCATCAGCAGGACTCAAATATCAGCGCTCTTTTATGTGTTCGCTGCGCTTGATGCTGCGACCTTTATTCTCAATTTCAACTGGTTCTTTCCACCGAGCTTCCTCTTGATGTCCGAAAGCTTTTTTTATTTAATGGTCATTGTTTTCGTTTTTTCTTTACCCATTTCAGGATATTTTAATATTCAGCACAAACAAATCGCCCTGTGGATTTATTATTTTCATTTTCCGATCCGACTTGCTACAACCCAATTTTCATTTTCATTTATCATTCAAATAGACAGATCACAATTAGGCTCCGGTCCGGTTTATTCAAACCTTTTCTATTTATTCATCTTTCTTGAAGTATTACGATTAGTCGCTACGATTTTCTTGCATAGACAATTAAGACGACCTGAAGCAACATCACCGGAAGATAGAAGTGATATACTTGATTTGGAGTAAGACGATGAAAAAACTCATCCTCAACATATTGTTCCTTTTTACACCGTTCTGGTCCATCGGACAAGAAAAATTTACGGAAGTGGATGTGGACAGTCACCTCTTCGAAGAATTTGAAATTTTGGATGACACGCTTGACAATTACAGGGTCTTTTTTACAGGAGAGAATCATAGCTATACTTCTTTCAATACGAAGTTCCAGATAAAATTTTTAAACTATTTGCATCAAACTCAAAACGTTAAACATTTTGTTTTTGAGCAGAGTCCGGCTGTGGGATACCTCATAAATGAGATCATTTTTGATCGACAGGTTTCTCACAAATTGTACCTCAAAAAAATGTTCTACGCTCCATTTTACAAATTGGTGCTGGGGCTTGAAAAATTGAATGATACCCTGCCTGATGAAGAGCGTGTAACCATTCATGGAATAGACGCTGAACGATTTCCATATTTCTCAATCTATGCATTGAATGATTTATCTGAGGGCAGAAATTTAAAGATTAAAGGCAGTGAAATTTTTGAACAGATTAGGGCAATGGCCACGTCGGATTTTGCAGAAGGATCTGCAGAAGTCTACTATGCTGATAATAACGTCTCTCTCGGCTTTCAGTTCGGTGATGTAAATGCGCGCGAATCCTTACTATCAATTATTCAGATGGCCTATGAAAATGAGGACAGCATTAAAGTTGAGTTGGGCGAGGATAGTTCGGTTTTTTATTCAATCATCCGGAGTTTAGATGTTGGAGAAAAGTGGTACAATTCAGAGAAAAAAGGAGACGTAAAATCGCCAATCATTCGTGAACGTTTTATGGCAGAAGAGTTTGCCTTGATATACGATCCTGACAGCGACTTGAAGTATTATGGCCAGTTTGGCAGGTGTCACATTCACAAAGATGAAGATGCCGGCAGATGTTACGATTATTACATGAATTCTATTGCCAATCGGATTAATGATATTGACTCCTCTCTCAATAATCAGGTTCTCGTAATTCCGCTCTTTTATTCTAACAGCAAAGCTTTTGATGCTAAAGTCATCAATGGTTTAGAATTGGATATGCAATTTAAAGCAGACGGCAAAACTTTTATTATTGACCTGGCTTATAAGAAGGGTGATCATCCAATTGTTGGATTCTACAGCCACCTGCCCTTCATTATTATTTCCAATGTTGAAAAGGATGAATTTTCTGACTTGGGCTTCAACTGGAACGATACCTTTACTGACTATCACCTGGCTTATTATTATGGTTTCTATTCATTCAATAAGATAAGAACCCTCAATACCATTTTGAATGTTGTCGGGAGTTCAGACTTTAATCGAAATGTGATAGGTCACTCCATCGCCTTTGACTTCTTTCAATTTAGGTTGGGAGGATTTAAGTACGCCTACACTTTCTTTCCGGAGATCAGCAATGGTGATCGATTCCGCCTAAAAGGTTATAACTTCACTTTAGGAGGTTATGTCCCATTTGGGAACGAATATCTTTCAGGTGGATTTGGTATAAATGTGGGATATGGTAAGTTCAAATTGTCTGAAGAAATTGATAATACGGTGCCGAATCTTTTTCAGGTAGGTGGAACGACGAACATGGTTATTTACGAAAATGATGTTTTTGTTTTAGATCCGGCTCTTGAACTGCGGCTTACACTTCCCGTTATCAGTATCAATATTAAGGGTGGATATGCTTTTGATATTTCGGGAAAGTATTGGCGCTTAGGCGATAAATTGACGAATTATACAAAGACGAGCTTTTCAACGCCTTACTTTCAGGTTGGTGCCAGTTTTCATTTGAAAGTTAGGGGTTAAGGGTTAGTGTGAGGAAAATTGAAAGTAGGGATGAGAATGGAGGTTGAGACAGGAAGGAATTATATCACGGAGTTTCACGGAGTAGCACAGAGGGACACAGAGAAAAATGAGGAATGGAAATAAACGAAATAACGTCTAAGACTATTGGCTGTTTAATAGAGGTTCATAAATCTCTTGGTCCGGGATTATTAGAATCTACTTATCAGGAATGTTTGCTTTATGAATTGAGGCAATCTGGTCTTGAAGTAAAATCTCAGGTTCCCAGTGCTCTAATTAGTAAATAAGTGGCTGTAAATTTTGCTTCTATTTTTTCTTTATAAGAGGCAAAATTTTCAGGCATAGCCGTAGCTACGACTTAAAATTTTAACGAATTAGAAAGGAAAAAGAGGGGTGAAATACAGATACGTATTTAGTAATTAAAGCACCAGACCAATCGTTTACAAAGAAGTGAAACTCGATCATGGATATCGGATAGATTTTCTTGTCGAAAACAAAGTGATGGTTGAGATCAAAACGGTGGATGTGGTAAACGATGTGCATAAAGCTCAATTATTGACTTACCTGAGATTAGGAGAATACAAATTAGGATTACTAATAAACTTTCATGTTTCGCTATTGAAAAATGGAATTACCAGAATTGCTAACTGAAATAGAATAATTTGATCTCAATTTTTCCTCCGTGAAACTCCGTGGATTCTCTGTGAAACAAAAAACAAAAACCCTCAGCATTCGAATAAACTCTCAAATGAATTAAAAAATTCCATTTACTATTTAACAATCCCTCCGTTGAATCTGCTAAATTTGGGCATAAAGTTTTCCTCGACAACAAACCATAAAATGGAAGTTCTTGACAAACAACACATTCAATTTGATCGTAAGCAATTAACGGATAAGGAACTGCTTAGCATCTATCATGCCCTGGTTAAGCCGCGTCTGATTGAAGAGAAAATGCTGATCCTCCTTCGCCAGGGAAAAATTTCAAAGTGGTTTTCAGGCTGGGGTCAGGAAGCGATTTCAGTTGGAGTAACACTCGCCCTTGATGAAGACGAATATATCCTGCCAATGCATAGAAACCTTGGCGTTTTTACTGCAAAAGAGATTCCTCTGAATCGTCTATTTGCGCAGTTCCAGGGAAAAATGACCGGATTTACCAAAGGCAGGGATCGTTCATTTCATTTCGGATCAAAAGAACACCATCTCATTGGAATGATCTCACATTTGGGTCCACAGCTCGCCATTGGAGATGGAATAGCACTAGCCCATAAACTCAACAATAGAAAGAAAGTGACGCTGGCAATTAGTGGCGATGGCGGAGCCTCTGAGGGCGACTTCCACGAAGCGCTGAACGTTGCAGCAGTTTGGGACTTACCAATCATTTTCGCAATCGAGAATAATCAGTGGGGATTATCGACTCCGTCCAATGAACAATTCCGTTGTAAACAATTTGTTGACAAGGGTGTCGGTTATGGAATGGATGCTTTTCAAATTGATGGAAATAACATATTAGAGGTCTATCATTCTACAAAAAAAAATTGCTGAATCTCTTCGAGAAAATCCCCGACCATTTTTGTTGGAATGTCTGACATTCAGAATGCGTGGACACGAAGAAGCATCGGGGACCAAATATTACCCGAAAGGATTACAGGACAAGTGGGCAAAAACAGATCCTGTTCGGAACTATGAGCTTTATCTGAAAAATGAAGATGTATTGACCGAACGAAAAATGGCCAACATTCGAAAAAAAATTCAGCAGGAGATTAATGATGAGTTGGATGTCGCATTTGCGGAACC
>CAZCAD010000208.1:0-6186 GCA_964496525.1 uncultured Flavobacteriales bacterium
CGAATTCCAAATCTCATTGTGAAACTTGAGTCCTTTCCAATCAGGTTAAATCCTTTGCCGAATTTATCCAAAACCTTGTTTTGAGCATCAGCTCCAAAGCTAATTCCGACTATTAAAATTGTGGCTAGCAGATGTTTCATTTCTTGTGTATTACAGATTTATATACTAACAAAGTTGACTCAATTTGTGCTTAGATGCCAAGGCCGGAAAGAATCTTAATCTTTTCTTAACATTAAGTTTACTTTGATGAAATACGGTAAGGCTTTAAAATCTTTAACTTAAAAGATTAAGGTACAATGCCCTCCTTCATGATAGAGCAGTAAATATGCTGTTTGAATGCATTAATTTATTAACACAAGCTTAACAATGAAATCCGATTTGCGCCTTTTGAAAGGGGTAAATTTGTTAGAGCAAAAATAAACTCATGTTAAAATGAAGGCAATTATTTCAACTTTATTCTTCTCCTTATTTTTCGCAGCCAATTCTTTCTCTTTTCAAGAAGCGCCAATTGATCCACCGGATTCTTCTCAACTCATTGTTGCGGAGGAAATTTCAATCGATATTGAAGGTCGCCAATTCAAATTCGAAAATGACAAGGACACGAATACACTTGAGCTATTTGATGTCGGTACGCTAACATTCACCTGGGATACCTTAATTAGTGACGAAATATTTATCGGGATAAAATACCGAAAGCGTGATAAAAACAAGTGGAAGACGAGAGTCTCAAAAGTAGCGAACGGAAAGATCGAATTAGGCGGCTTGGATGAAAATGAACTATGGGATTACTATTTAGGCGTTGGCGACAGTAAAAAGGCCATCACTTATGAGACAGAAGCACAGCATTTTAATACGATCAGTTCATCAATATTTAAAAATAATTCCGGCAAAGGAAAAGAGGAAGCGGGTAAAGTCAGTTGGGCGATTCCGCTGAATAAGGTACTGGAAATTTTGGAAGTTTATCCGGAGGCGGATTACACAATAAAGTATAACACGAAAATTGGAGAGAAACAGCATGACAATGATGAGACTAAGGCCCCGTGGATATATATCGATGATATATCCATCAATAAAGTTTCGCAGAAAATAAAGGATTTGGTTGGTGGTGAAAATTATGTTTACAAGGTAGGTTTAAATGTAGATGAACAGACTATTTGGTCGGATAAGGGCAAGTTTACGACAGAACGGACATGGGGAATCTTCAGACTTCTGGTGCTTATTGGTGCATTGGGACTATTCATTTATGGAATGAAAATAATGAGCGAAGGCTTGCAACAAGCGGCTGGATCAGGTTTAAGAGGGATGCTGGGGAGAATGACATCGAACAGAATTTCCGGAGTTTTTACCGGCCTGGGGATTACCTCAGTCGTGCAATCGTCCTCGGTAACCACTGTGATGGTGGTGAGTTTCGTAAATGCCGGATTGATGTCTTTGAAGCAATCAGTCGGTGTAATGATGGGGGCAAATATCGGAACAACGATAACCGCCTGGCTGATTTTGGTTTTTGGATTTAAAGTCAGTATAGGATCATACGCCTTGATTTTTATTGCATTCGGTGCCCCGCTGCTATTCTTTAGTCGTAGGAAGACAAAAGCCTGGGCGAACGTCATAATTGGATTCTCAATCTTGTTTATGGGTCTTGGATTCTTAAAAGACGCCGTGCCACCGCTTGGACCCGATTCAGCCTTGGTGCAATTCTTTATCGAATATAAAAATGCAGGACTTCTGGGAACTCTGATGTTTGTTGGACTGGGAACATTGATCACCGTAATTATTCAATCATCTTCGGCGGCGATGGCCTTGACAATGACCTTAGTTGCCGGTGGTGTGATACCGTTCGAAGTAGCCGCGGCCATGATACTTGGAGAGAATATAGGAACAACGATTACGGCACAGCTAGCCGCATTAATTGGTAATGTTCATGCGAAGAGAGCTGCCAGAATTCATGCATTTTTTAATATTATCGGCGTCGTATGGGCGGTTATAATTTTTCACTTTTTCCTAAATTCGATTGCCTTCTTTATGGACAAAAATCCATTCGAAGATCCTGACGCGGCGAATATGGGAATCGCTATTTTTCACACAGTCTTTAATATTATCAACGTTCTATTGCTTATTTGGTTTGTGCCTAAACTGGTTCAAATGGCCGAGAAAATGGTGAGATCAAAAGGTACAGCCGACGAAGAATTTAAATTGGATTACATCGGAACCGGAATGATGGGAACGGCGGAGATGTCAATTCTTGAAGCAAAGAAGGAAATTGCAAAATTCGGAGCGTTGACAAGTAGAATGTCAGAATTCGCCCAAAGTATTCTCACGGAATCGAACGCTAAAAACAAGAACAAGCTTCATAGTAAGATGGAGAAGTATGAGGAGATAACGGACCGCGTTGAAATTGAGGTAGCGAATTACTTAGCCAGAGTTTCAGAGGGAGAAATGACTGAGGATACCGCCCAAAAAGTTCGAGCGATGAACTCTATCGTGAATGATCTTGAACGAATCGGAGATATATTCTATCAAATGTCCAAGACGTTGGAGAAAAAGGATGAGGACAAAATTTACTTCTTACCTGAGCAAAGGGATAGTTTGATGGAAATGCTGGGGCTGGTTGACAAAGCATTTGAAATCATGGTTGAAAACCTGAATGCCGATTGGGATGGAGTTGATATAGATCCGGCACTGGATCTTGAAAGAGCGATTAATCAAAGAAGAAACGAGATGAGAAAAGAACATCTTGAAAATCTTGGTGCCAAGGATTTTAATTTGGAAGGCGGAATGGTTTTCCAAAACCTCTTTTCCTCTTGTGAGAAAGTTGGCGATCATATTATCAATGTTTCGGAAGCAATTGTAGGCTTGGTATAGTAAACCCAGACCCAATAAGTATCGGTGTCAAATTCCAAAAACAAGGGCAAAATTTTGAGATTTATTACTCTCCCATCAGTTTAGAATAGAGAGATTTGCCTGAATGAAATTCTTCAAGTGCTCGCTGTACATCCAGATCATCTTCGACGTAGACGGAATAATATCCATCATCCTGCCATAAGTGACGGGCAATCTCTGCTTTGATGCGGTTCTTGATTACACTTCGGGAGGTAATAATATCAAAGGGATTTTCCTCTACTCCCAGTTTAGAAGCGTAAGCAATGAAATTAGTGAAGAGTTTATTGGATACTTTAAAGGTGCGATCAAACTTCTTAAAGCTTTTCATCTTTCCTCTTTCCCTGTCCAAATAGTCGATGGCAAAATGATTGAAGACCTGGGAATAATATAATTCTGTCAAATAGTATGATGCGCCTGCGGTATCGTTTGGAATGAACATATCAGGATATATTCCGCCTCCGCCATAGACTGTTCTCCCTCCTGATGTTTTATATTTTAGGGACTTGTCAATCTTAATGCTGTCCTCATTCATTAGCTCACCACTTTCAATTCGACTCAGATAATCGTGATCATAGTCCACTCCTTTGCCGTAAGGCTTCTGTATCGATCTCCCCGCAGGTGTATAATATCGCGAAATGGTCAATCGCAGGGCCGACCCATCTGTTAGTTCTTCCTGATCCTGAACCAATCCTTTTCCAAATGATCGCCTTCCCATAATCAATCCACGATCGTTGTCCTGAATAGCACCGGCTACAATTTCACTGGCCGAAGCGGATAATGAATTAATGAGAACGATAACTTCAGTCTCTTCCAGGATCCCCCTTGAGGTCGAATAATAATCTTCTCTCGGTCTTTTGCGACCTTCGGTGTAAACTATTAATTTGCCGGATTCAAGAAAGTGATCGGCTATATCGGTTGCGGCAAACATTAAGCCTCCACCGTTATTTCTCAAATCAAAGATCAACTTCTTCATCCCTTTTGCCTTCAGTTTCCGCGCGGCTTGCTCAAATTCATCTGAGGAATTGTAGGTGAAACTGTTCAATTTGATGAAACCAATATCATCTGTCAGCATGATCGCCGCATCCACTGAGCTAATCGGAATGGTCCCCCTGATTATCGTCAACTTCTTTATTTTTTTCTTCCGCTTCACCCTTACAACAACCATTGATCCCGCTTTTCCCTTTAGCAAATCCATAACATCATCATTGGTCAACTTTCCGGTCGTAATTTTTTCGCCGTCCACAGAGATGATCCTATCTCCCGCCAGCATTCCTGCTTTCTCAGACGGTGATTCATTCAATACATGAGTTGCGACCAGTGTGTCGTTATGAATTAAAAACCGAATTCCAACTCCACCAAACTCGCCATCCAATTGTTCATTAACGGCTTCCAAATCTCTCGCCGGTATATAAGCCGAATGAGGATCCAATTGTTTTATCATCCCTTCGATGGAGCTTTCAACGAGAATATCGTGATCAACCGAATCGACATACTTGTTTTCGATCATCGCTAAAATTGTGTTGAACTTACTTGTATTCTCACTGATTGGGTCACTGAAACCTCCGTCAGGAATGAACATTGTTCCCAACCATAAACCAACCGCCAGGGTCGTCCCTAATAAAATAGGCACGGCGAAGTATGATTTGTTTCCCTTATCTTTCATCTAAATGTCTTTAATGTGCATTATGTCAATGCCGTACTCGTCCAGGAAGTCTACTCCTGAAGTGTCTTTGTATTTTTCACTGTATACCACTCTCTTTATTCCTGATTGTATTATCAATTTACTGCATTCTTTGCAAGGAGACAAGGTAATGTACAAAGTTGCTCCCTCAGAGCTTTGAGTGGATTTTGCAACCTTTAAAATGGCATTTGCCTCTGCATGCAAAACATACCACTGCGTATCTCCGTCTTCGTTTTCGCAATCATTCAAATAGCCCGACGGAGTTCCATTATATCCATCCGAAATAATGGTGTTATCTTTTACAATAAGCGATCCGACTTGCTTTCGTTTGCAATACGACAATTTTCCCCACTCTTCGGCCATTCTAAGGTAGGCTATGTCATATTTCTCCTGTTTGCTCACATTCCATCTAATAACAGACAAATGTAGCAATGTAACATATTGAATTTACTAAATATCCTTAAAAATGTGACGATTGAATGGAGCAATGGCATATATGACGAATAAGTGGTTAGGGGTGTTTTTTGACCGCTGAGTTCCAAGAATACGCGGAGAAACTTTCTATCGCCGCTCGAGGGGCTTAGACCCTTCGCTCTGGTATAGCATCAACGCTTTTTACTCAATCCATACTTTAAAATGCACCAAACGGCTCTGAACCCGTCTTTCCAGCCGATTTTCTTTCCCTGATCTTCGGTTCTGGCATTATAAGAAATTGGAACTTCAGCCCACTTTAAGCTTTTGTTTTTCGCAAGTTTTGCAGTTATTTCGGGCTCAAATCCAAATCGCTGCTCCTTCAGATTTAAAGATTTAAATTCGGCAGTAGGAACTAATTTGTAACAGCACTCCATATCCGTAATTCTGATTCCGAATATAAAATTAGACAAGCGACTTAGAAACCCATTTGCAAAATTACTCATGCGCGATCCTCCCTTAGCGTTTTTATGAATGAATCGGGAACCATAAACAATGTCTGCGCCTTTTTCAACCACCTCATTAATAAGAAGATTTATTTCCGAAGGATCTAATTCAAGATCGGCATCCTGAATAATGGTATAATCACCACTTGCTTTTTGTATCCCGCTCTGAATCGCACCTCCCTTTCCCAGGTTTTGCTCATGCAGAATAAAGTGATAAGAAGAATCAGCCAATTTGCCAATCGCCGTTCGTATGGCCTTATTGCTGGTATCTGTTGAAGAATCATCTACAATAATCAACTCTTTTTTAATGCCGTGGATTAACTGCAATTCATTCAAGTATTCAATGACAGTAGTAATGGTCTTGCCCTCATTGTAAACAGGAATTATGATGGACAATTTTTGCATCGGCCCAAAATTACACTTCTTTACATATAAACCTGAGTTCGATTAATATTTATAACGCCTTGAATTCGCTACTTTTATAAAAAAAAGACTGAAAAAAGGAACAGTCATAAAATCAACCGGCAGCTGGTACAAAGTCCTGGATGAAGCCGGTGTGCTCCTCGACTGCAGGATCAGGGGAAAACTCAGAACTTTTGGACTCAAGTCGACAAATCCCGTTGCCGTTGGCGATGAAGTAGAGTTTGAAGCTGAAGGAGAAAATGGAGTCATCACTGACATCTTACCACGACAAAATTATATTATTCG